>JAIOHO010000550.1 GCA_019912905.1 Anaerolineae bacterium | reverse complement strand
ATATGCAGCAGGCGATTCGGGTGTCCGATTACACCGGGTTCTACAGCATCCGCAAGCAGGACATGGATGGGGCCGAAATCCGCTGGGGCGAACTGGTGGAATTTGCGCCGACCGAGCAGTTGTTTAATCAGCCGCAGTTTGAGGAAACCTCAGACTATATCTCCGGGCGCTTTGGCTGATTCGATGCGTTCAACCTTCGTCGCTTACCGCCCCCGCGCCGCCGGGGGTTTTTGATTGACAACTCTCGGTGTGCGCTTATAATGCAAGCAATTACATCCATCACACAAGGCTGTGACGAGGATGAGTAGGTGTTAATACAGCAGCACAGAAAGCCGGGAGGATGAGAATCCGGCCTGCACGCTGACGCTGAATGGACCTCCGAGCCGCAGGGTGAACGGCATATAGCCCAGTAACCTGTGCCGGGTTTGCCACCGTTATCAGGGCACGGACCTCGCGGTTGAGCGGTATCCGTCAGGAGTGAGGCAGGCTTCATAGCCTCAATTTGGGTGGCACCACGGGCCAATCGAACGCTCGTCCCATAGCTGGGATGGGCGTTTTTTATTGGGTGGTGGATGGAGGGCATTGTCTGGATGTGTCTCAGTTTAAGGAGAGCAAGCTCATGAGGACCCCCCGCATCACCCAGGGCCGGATTCTGACCGGCGACCGCCCAACCGGACGGCTGCACCTCGGCCACTACGTCGGTTCGCTCGCCAACCGCCTGATGGTTCAGGGCACGCACGAGTGCATCTTTATCGTGGCGGACCTGCACACCCTGACGACCCGCCACGCACCGGATGAAATCGCGCAGATGGGCGATCACATCCACCAGATGGTGCTGGATTATCTCAGCGTCGGCATCGACCCGCAGCAGAGCCTCATTTACTTACAGTCGGGCGTGCCGGAAACCGCCGAACTCAACCTCATCTTCGAGATGCTCACGCCGGTGACGCGTTTGCAGCGCATCCCCAGCCTGAAGGACATGGCGAAAGCGGCGCATCTCGACAACATGCCCTTTGGGCTGCTGGGCTACCCGGTGCTCCAGGCGGCAGATGTTCTGCTGATGCGCGCCACGCACGTGCCGGTTGGCAAAGACAACGAGGCCCATGTCGAAATCTCGCGCGAGATTGCCCGCCGCTTCAATCACCTCTATGGCGATTTCTTCCCGGTGCCGGAAGTGGTCAAGGCACAGGTGCGTTCGCTGATCGGCACCGATGGGCAGGCCAAGATGAGCAAATCGCTGGGCAATACGATTTATCTGTCAGACGATGCGGACACGGTGCGGCAGAAAGTGCGCGCCATGTTCACCGATCCAAACCGCACGCGTGCCGATATTCCAGGCCGCGTCGAAGGCAACCCGGTGTTTATCTACCACGAGATCTTTAACCCGGACCCGGAGGAAGTGGCTGACTTCAAACGGCGCTACCGGCAGGGGACGATTGGCGATGTCGAGGTCAAACGCAGCCTGGCGCGGGCGATTAACACCTTTCTGGAACCGATTCGTGAACGGCGTGCCACCTATGAGGCGCAGCCCGGCCTGGTCGAGGACATCCTGATCGAGGGGACGGCGCAGGTGCGGAAGCAGGCCCGCGAAACACTCGAAGCGGTTAAGGATCGCATGGGGTTGTACCGGCTGCCTGCCTGAAGAATCAAAAGCCCCGGACCAGCGAACCGATCCGGGGCACTAATTTGCGAGGTACTTCCTAGTTCCAGCTGATCGTGATCTTGGGCAGGCGCAGGCGATGCTTGATGTGGCGCAGGTTAAGCACTTCGCGGGCCTGCTGAAAGCGCACGGCTTCACGCCGCAGCTCTTCCATCCGCGCCTTGCTCATCTGCATCCCGACATAATCACTGGTATAGATCGTCATGCCTTTGTGCTCCTTCTAGCATTGATCCATATGAGAAGTCTATCACAATATGGGCAGTTCGCACAATAGCGAACTATGAATATTCATATATATTTAACAATTATTCACGTTTTTCAGAATTTGGTCGGATAGCCGCAGACCTCCACCCTAATCCAAGCATAGCGCAGGTTGTTCGCCCGTTGCCTTCAGGTTGCGCATCACGTAGAATGCAGCACCAGGAAGTGAGGCAGTATGAGCGATCAGTGGCAGGATTACCCGGTGCAGGAACACACCGTTCACGGGACGGTCAGGGTTCTGCCGGAGCTGTACAGCCCGCAGCTCGACAATGCGCGGTCCATCCTGGTGTATCTGCCGTCCGGGTATGAACCGGGGGAAGACCGCTACCCGGTGCTGTATATGCACGATGGTCAGAACCTGTTCGATGCGTACACCAGTTTTGCCGGGGAATGGCACGTCGATGAAACCCTGCTGCGGCTGGAAACAGAAGGCATCAAAGCCATCGTCGTCGGCATCCCGAATGGCGGCTCCGAACGGGTGAATGAGTACAGCCCATTTCGTGATCCACGACATGGCGGTGGCAAAGGCGATCGTTATCTCGATTTCCTGGCGGATACGCTCAAGCCGCGCATCGACGCCGATTTCCGCACGCTGCCTGGGCGCGACCACACCGGCCTGATGGGATCGTCGATGGGCGGACTCATCAGCCTGTACGGGTATTTTTACCGGCCCGAGACCTTCGGTTTTGCCGGGGCGATGAGTCCCGCCTTCTGGTTTGCCCAGCGGGCGATCTTCCCTTACACCCTGCGCCAGCGCTACATTCCGGGCCGCATCTACCTGGATGCCGGGACCGCCGAAATCCCACGCCGGTTTGGGCGCATCCTTCCCAAACATGTCGGCCAGCCCGTTTGTGCCGACGCGCAGCGGATGCTGGCGATTCTCAGCCGTCTGGGGTTCGAGGCCCGCCGCGAACTTAATTATGTCGAAGGGATCGGCGCAGCGCACAACGAGACAGCCTGGTCGCAGCGCCTGCCGAATGCCCTGCGTTTTCTGCTTGGCCCACTCAGAGACGGATATTCCACGTATGACTGATTCTCACGGCCACTTTACCCCGCGCCTGCTGCTGGGCTGGCTGATCGTCAGCCTGATCTGTCTGGTGCCGATACTCCTGCACCAGAGTGATGAGGCCACGCTGTTGGGGCGCTATTCGACCCGCTACGCGCTGATGCTGGTCGCCATGCTCGGTCTGACGGGGTTGGCGGGCGGCCTGTATATCCTGACGCGTGGGGATCGCCTGAAGCTGCCGGTTGTGCCCCTGCCGCAGACACGTGCGGCGGGCTGGCTGATTGCGGGTGGCGGCTCCCTGCTGATCGCCCTGGTGTGGGCGTTTCTGCCCGTCAGCAATGTAGGCGGAGGCATCGTCTTCCGGGTGTATGTCGTTGGCCTGCTGATCGCCGCCATGCTGCTGCTGCTCGGCCAGACTCACACGGCCCGGCTGCCGGTGGCACCGCTCTGGTTCTGGCTGCTGCTGCTGGGCGCGGGAATCGTCGTGCTGGCCCTGAACGTTAGCTTGATCGGCACGCTGCCCCCCAGCCGCTTTTTTGAGGAACCGATCCTGGCGGATTGGGCGATCTCAAGTCACGACCCCACCGTCCTCGCCAGCCACATGTTCCCGGCGCGCGACCCGGCCAGCGGCAACATTTACCTGACCAACCTATCTTCGTATCTGCTGGGTTTCTGGGAACAGGGATTCGGGGTCGATCTAGTCACCGGGCGGGTGTTCGCGCGGCTGCTGGCTTATCTTGGTTTGCCATTCATTTACCTTACGGCGCGGCGTTTGTACGGCCCGGCGGCAGCCCTTGGAGCTATTGTGATCGCCGTCTTCCTGCCGGTGCATCATGGCTACCTGCGCACCAATATGCTGGTCGCCACCACCAACGCCCTGGCGCTGTACTGTTTCTTCTCGGCGCGGGATGCCGGCACGAATCGCGGACGTCTGACCCGGCATTTTCTGGCCGGATTCGGGGTGGCGATCGGAGTCGAAGGACACCCCTACGCGGCAGCCTTTGCCGCCGGGATGAGCCTTGTCTACGCCCTGGAGTATGCGCTGCGCATCCGGCAGTCTCGCCAGTGGCAGTGGAGCGGCTTCTGGTCATTCGGTCTGGGCGCGCTGGGTGCGGTGCTGTTTTTCGTGGCCTTTCGCATCTTCTCCAGCAAAGGCATCGTGACTCCCTCCAATTTTATCGAGTCGCTGATCGCCGCCTACACGCATGAAACCAACATCGGCAATTCTGCCGAT
>JAIOHO010000054.1 GCA_019912905.1 Anaerolineae bacterium | reverse complement strand
GTATCTATGGCCGCAAAATGTATGAGATTATGCGCTACTGGGATGACGACCGTCCTGAATGGAATACGGATGAACACGCCTTCGCGGTGGCGTGGCGGAATCAGCCGAAATGGGTTGTCTCACGCTCTTTGAAGTCGGTCGGCCCCAACGCCAGTCTTGTTAAGGATGACCTTGAGGGGGTAATCCACAAGTTGAAAACTGAGCGCGACGGAGAGATCGAAGTTGCTGGCCCACACCTGGCGCAAAACCTCACTGATCTGGGTTTGATTGATGAGTATCGAATCTACTTGCATCCCGTTGTGCTTGGTCATGGCACCCCATATTTCGCCGGACCCAGGCCGCGGCTCCGCCTTGTGACTCATGATCGGATTGACGAGGATGTGATCAGGTTGACCTACGTTCCTGCTTAATATTGACTCCCAAGCAGAAAGAGGGAGCGTATCAGGTGTTATTTTGGAACAGTCGCACCCAATACAATCCCTTCTTTTCATCATCCTGACGCACCTCGAAATCATCAGGATAGTCAGCGATAAATTTCAACAGGCTCTTGTACTTCTTGTCCTTCGGCCCCAGATGTTTAGGCTTGAGTTTGTAGAAAGTCTCATAAAGATGCTGGGCGAGGCGGCTGAAGTTCATCCACTCCTCGTCCTGCTGGCGAAGAAAGTCACGCGCCGATTGCAGCACAGTTTCTGTATCGTAATCGCGTATCGCCTTTGCCGCAATTTCCCGTTTGCGCTGTGTGCTGCGGGAGTGGGAGCGTCTATTCTTGCCTTTGCGCTTTTTCGGTGCGTGAGGGTCTTCAATCAACTCATAGGCAGCACCGTGATCCCGGATTACCCGCTCACGCAGCGCCTCCAGTTGATCCTCAGCAACCATGAAAGCCGTCGCTGAATACGTCCAATCCCGTGACCGTATCAAATCGCGTTCAAGTTTCGCAAAACATTCATCACATAGGCTCAGGTCATTAACCGGGCGGAACAGATCACAGCCTGCACAGATGGTGTCGATGATGACTCCATCGTCGTATTCATCCTCGAAATTACCCACAGCATCCTCAAACCAGTTGGCGAAGTACCTCTATCATAACAAGATTCTGATGCTCATGGCGCACCGATAAACAAAAACCCGGCTCCATGCCGGGCTAATTGTCTACAGATCAATATCCGGTGACACTGGCTCGACTTTCGGCTCATCCTCATCTTCATCCAGTCGTATAAACTGCTGGATCGGGTCGGTGTACAGCCCCTCGGCTTCAATCCGCGCATCGCGCTCAGCGTTGGGTTTGTAGGGATGCCAGTCCGCCGGGTCGCGGGTCAGCGTCAGCGCGAGTTTCTGATGGGCGGTCAGGTCGTCGCCTTCCAGCGTCTTCCACTCCGAAGACAAGCCTTCCAGCCGTGCCACTTCTTCCGCCAGTTCCGGGCCTTCCAGCAAGCCCGGCATCAGGTAGCCGTTGAACTCTTTGCCGAATTTGTCCGCCGCCTCGGTCGTCTCGAAGTGCGCCATCTCCAACAGGCGGAACGGCTCATCTTCCGCCATCGCGGGCGCGCCAACCCGCTCCGGGTCATGCTCGACGTTGGGATAGACGACCATGTGCAAAGCATGTCCCAATGGTTCGCCGTCCGGGTCGTTCACAGGCAGGGTCTCCATACGCCAGTAGGGATTTTCTACCGCTTCCGGTTCGCGGATGGTCTCCCCATCGGTGTTCCAGTAGGGATTGATTTCACCTTCCAACTGCTGCGCCAGCGTCTCGAAGCGATCCGGCGGTCCCTGCGTAAACAAATGTGGGTCAACTCGATCCCCAGCCAGCCAATCATTCTGCACTGCCATCAACTCAGCTTTGTGCATCATGCCTTCCAGCCCGCGCTGGTCGTGGGTTTCCAGCAGCGCCTCCCGCGCCTGCTCCGCCTGTTCGCGCCCCCGGTCGTTGTCGGCATCCCAGGTATCCAACGTCACCGACTGCATCCCCAGATAACCACCCGGTTCCTTCCAGTATTTCTCGACGGTCAGTTCCAATGTCCAGGGATCAGCCTCCTGCACCACGACGGCATAGTTCACCGTGTCACCAATCGGCTGAAGCAGTTGGGGATCGGATTTGGCGAAGGTCGCTTCAAACCACGCCGCACCTTCCAGCGAGGCATTCGCTTCCCGCTCCTGCGCTGCCGCTTCCGCCAACTCCCGGTACAGCGCTGGATAATCCGGGATTGGCGTTTCAACGTCAAATGCTTCGGTGTCGAAGTCGTCATGCAATGCGATTTCCGTCTCCTGCGCTAATTCCGCCTGGCGGATGGTCGTGAACGGATCGGGCGGCCCCTGCGTGAACAGGCGCGGATCGTCACGCCGCGGGTCAATCACACCCGCCTCTATTCCGGCCAGTTCCACCAGCCGCATCGCGTCCTGCAAGCGCCCGGCTTCCAGCATGTCGCCCGCCACTTCCGCATTGTCCTGGGCCGTCTCCCAGTCCGGCTGCGGGATAACGAGGCGCTCGTAACCCGCCTCGCCCCACGACTTGACCACATCCAGGAAGGACTCGCCGTTGGCAGATACTGCCCCCAGACCGTAGGATGGGAGGTTCAGTTCACGCTGGCGCTCGGTCATGAACATATCGGGCGGCGCGTCGTCTGCAAAGAAGATGCGTGGGTCGTCGCGCTGCGGGTCGAGGTAGCCGCCCGCTGCCGCCATATGCTCCGCCAGGTTCATCGCGGCCTCAATCCCTTTTTCAGCCATGACCTGCTCCAACTCACGCTCGTCAACAGCAGCTTCGTCATACATCCCGTACTCACCCACCGTCAGCGTGTC
>JAIOHO010000549.1 GCA_019912905.1 Anaerolineae bacterium | reverse complement strand
CCCCTACCGTGAAGGCACTGCCTACCTAGATGATCGTTTCAACCAGATTTACGTGACTTCGGCCACCGACGAAGAAGCTAAACCGCGCCGCCTGACCGATCTGGACGCCGTTTATGCCCCGCCGCAGTGGTCCCCGGACGGCCAGAGCATCCTGACCGCCCGCAGCGCGCAGCCTGAGAACAATCTGGCCCGCCGCTGGAACAGCCTGTATCGCATCACACTGGCCGACAGTCATGAAGAACGACTGACCGACGACAGCCATATTGACTCAGAGCCGGTGCCGTCGCCGGATGGCCGCTGGATCGCTTACGTGCGCAATCCATTCGAGAGTCCCGCCGAGCACAATACGCGGTTGGCGATCATCCCAACAGCGGGTGGAACACCCCGCGATTTGAATCTGGCGCTGGATCGTGGTGTGGACGATGGCAGCCTGCGCTGGGCCGCCGACAGTGAGTCGGTTCTGTTTACCGCTGCCAGCGACGGCAGCCGCGTAGTTTATCGTGCAGCGGTTGCCAGTGGACACATCGAGCCGGTCATCGGCAGCACAGGCGAGGTCATGGGCCTGGATGCCGGTCCAGATGGCGGCATAGCCTATGCACTTTGCACCCCGGCGAATCCGTCCGAATTATTCTACCGGCCTGCCAGCGGCGATGAACCGCAGCAGCGGACCCAGGTCAATCACAAATTCCTTGAGGATGTGATCGTCCAGACCGTGCATGAAATTCGCTTCCAGAGCGAAGCTGGGCAGACTCTGCAAGGCTGGTATCTGCTGCCAGTGGGCTATCAGGAGGGCCAGAAGTACCCGCTCATCCTCAACATTCACGGCGGCCCATTCGTCATGTGGGGGCCAGCTACCCAGTCGATGTGGCATGAATTTCAACACCTGGCTGCCAGCGGTTATGTCGTCTTCTACTGCAATCCACGCGGCGCGGGGGGCTATGGCGAAGCCTTCCAGAAAGCACTGCATGCGGCCTGGGGCGAAGTGGCCCTGCCAGACATTATGGCCGGGGTGGATGCGATGATCGCCAAGGGGTATGTCGATGAGCAGCGCATGGGGGTCACCGGCGGCTCATATGGCGGCTATATGACGGCCTGGATCGTCGGCCACAGCCAGCGCTTTAAGGCAGCGGTCTCCCAGCGCGGAGTCTACAATCTGCTCAGCTTCTACGGCGTCACCGACATTCCCTGGTTCATCCGGGATCTGTTCGATGTGACACCCCATCAGGACGCTATGTTCCTGTGGCGGCAGTCACCGCTGGCTTATGCGGACCAGATTCAGACTCCACTGCTGATATTGCACAGCGAAAACGACTTCCGCGTCCCGATCAGCGACGGGGAGCAGTTGTTTGCCAGTATCAAGCTGCGCGGCGGCGAAGTCGAGTTTGTCCGCTTCCCGCGCGATGGACACGAACTCTCGCGGGCGGGCGAGCCGAAGCACCGGGTCGCGCGCCTGGAACACCTGATTCGCTGGATGAATCACTACTGTCAGGTGACATAACACCAATATTTGAGGGTTCTGTGTGCAGGTGGATAACCCTGTGCAACTCTACCCATACTTTGGCGTATATAATCTAGGAAACATCCATGTGAAATAACGTACAAGTCACCATACAAAGATGGTGACCGCGTGCCACATGGTCGGGGACGTTAACCACACAAAGGCGAGTTACGATGGAATTGGTGCTGCTCATCGTCGGGGGCATTTTCGCCCTTCTGTTTATATTGAACAATGGACTGCAAATATTGCGCAGGCAGATTCAACTGCGCTTCTGGGGCACGCTGCTGGCTTTCCTGACGACGATCGTCACCCTGGTCGCGCTGGTCCAGAGTCTCAGCGCGCCGGTGTCCAACCCCATGATTCAGACGGGTGTGGTGAGCATCGCACTAGGGGTAATCGTGACCGGCCTCATCTTCCTCGTCCTGGAGATCGTACGCAAGCCGCGCGATCTGGTCCAGTCACGGGGTATCCTGGGAATCGGTGTGGGCCTTCTCCTGCTGCTGTCCACCATCACCGTGCCGCTCATCTCGGCCTTTTTTGCCGTGCCGCTGGATTCCACCGAAAGTCTGGCGGTGGCGGCCAATGTGGACGAAGCGGCGATCGAGGCGCAGCAGACCACCCGCGCTTATACGAACCTGATCGAAAGTGCCAGCGCCACCACCGGCGTCAACAAAGACGAGGTCCTGCTGGCCGTGACCGGGGATACAACCCTGACAGATTTTGTCACCAGCAAGGGTGGCGACTCTGAAGCGGTGCTGAATAACGCGCTCATCATCACCCGCGCCGAAGTGGAATCGCTCATCAGCGAAGGGGATATTCCCCGTTTGCAGGGCACGCTGATGCTGGCGAATCTGGAAGCTGATTTGCGCGATAAGCTGAACACCCGCATTGCGAGCAGCCAGATCGAAACGCTGGCCCCAATCATCCTGGCGACTCAGACGCCGACACCCACGCCGACAGAACCCTTTACGCCAACATCCACAC
>JAIOHO010000548.1 GCA_019912905.1 Anaerolineae bacterium | reverse complement strand
AGCCTGAAGAGCGCTGGCACGGCGAGCCATACGTCCGTGTATTTACGAATTCGCGACGTCACCCACACCGCCATGGTACGTTACCCCCGATTTGAATGTGCAGTACGGTCATCATACAAACCTCTCCTGGTGCTTTCCCGTTACTCATCGGCTGATTGGCGGATAACGCAAATTGTCCCTACCCACCGGCAGAGACAATCGTGGTTGCTGAGGCCTTTATAATACGGCAAATTCGCCGTAATGCAATAGATTTCGGCTGAGAGGGCGGTGAAAACTGGTTAGCCCAGCCAGCCTTCGAATGTCAGTTAACAGATCCCTGGACTCAGGGAGGTTTCGCCCTCGAAAATGGTTGCGCGCTGGGCAATCCGGTTAGGCCCGTTTCTGACAGACATAGATCATCGCGGGCGAAGTCGCGGTCAGAGGGTCCTGCTGCCAATTGCCGTAGCAGGTGTGGATCTGAAACCCATTGTAGAAAAGCAGCGTTTCCATCTCCTGTGGAAAGACATACCGAAGTGCCACGCGGAGCGTCTTCTCCTGACGTTGACCTCCCGAATAAAAAAATGTCTGGTGGCTGGTGAAATGTTGAATCTGAGTGAGCGGATCATATAGCTGCTGTTCCGTGGTGACGAGTTCCCCGCCACCCGGCAGGCGGTAGTGCCCCCCTTCGGGATGGTGGGGTTCGAAGAGATTGTGTGGAGAGGGATTGCGTGTTTCAAAGAGAAAATATCCGCCAGGAAGCAAGTGTTCCCGAACACAGGCAAACATGGCTTCGTGATCCTCACGGGTGAGCAGGAATTGAAAGGCGTTCATCAGCATGAAAATGAATGGGAACTGCTGGTGGAGATGGAAACTGCGCGCATCCGCTGCGACCCACTCGACCGACACAGCGCGTTCAGCCGCTTTCTGGCGCGCCCGTGCAATCATTTCCGACATAAGATCCACACCCGTGACCTGATAACCCTGCAATGCCATATGAATTGCCATACGTCCTGTGCCACACGCCAGGTCCAGAAGAGGGCTGCCCAGGGTTCTGGCCCACTGCTCGATGACCGGGTAATCCTCATCGAAGGCATCACAGATCAGATCATAGGTCTCTGGATCGCGGAACTCTTCATAAATATCGTAATCAACCATTTCTATTCCTGTCGTAGTGCGAACTTCACGCCACCTCGCTGCGAGTTGAACGCCGCCTATTATACCTCCCAGGGATGGCCTTCAAATTCCATTTGAACGTGGGTCTGGATTGAGTATCGAGGTGCAAACTATCTCGGAAGATCCGGGTACGGGTACGGAGTATTGAGTGCGTGGGAAAAACATCGGGCAGAAAGCGCAATTTTGATACTTTGATCCGCAAACCGTCGGCTATAGCCGCACCCTTCGCTGCCGATTATATGCGGGAGCAGGGGTATCCTGAAAATGCCGCCGTGGTCCTCTGCGTTCATACGCACGTTTCTGGAGTCGGCTGCTAGGACTTCAGAAACTGGCGGCCATCTTCCAGGGTACGAACGATTCTGAATTTCCGATCGTTGTTGCCGTACAACCTGATGAACAGATTGGAGAGCGCATGAACCAGGCTGTTTGCCCCTACCACCACGATGCTGCTGGTATTGGGATGCGCAATTTTGGGCATCCGAGCGAGATGACTCAGCATATTCTGCGGCATCAGAAAGCTGTTCTGCAAATTGATGATGACATCGACGGGGTGGGACACGCTGCCCATGAGCGTGTTGGATTGTTCCACCGACTCATAGAATTCTTCCCACCCCCAGTGCCCCTCGTAGGTAAAGGCGATTGTGGTCCTGGCTTCATCATCCCAGGCAACGGTGATCGGCATTATGCGGCCCTCTTGTTACATTCCTTAATATTACCTTAAGCCCCTTTTGCGCCCACCACACGAGATATTCTGCAAAAATGGTAAATTCCAGCCGCAGGCCGTTCCTTTCCGCTGGCTTACGCCCGCCAGACCGCAGGGGAATTCCCGGCAGGCGTAAGCCGTTTTGCCGGCAACAGGATCAGCTTTCCAGCCAGCCCACGTCAAAGCGCGCCAGGGTCAGCGCCCGCGTGTCGGCCATCGCCGCCATCATGCCGCACTCGTAGAAACACAGCACGGCTCCATCCGGCGCTTCAATCAGGTCGGAATACGCCGATGGGCCGTCTTCCAGCACCTTCGATACCGGCCAGGTGCGGCAGTCGTCACGGCTGAGTTTTACGGTCAGGCGCTTGCGATCATAGGCGTTGGACCACAACCCCGGCAGCGTCTGCTCCAGGTTGTCAGGGTTGGCGAACAGAATCGGCTGCGGGGGCTGCGGCGCTTGGTACAGGCGCACGATGCTCGCCATACACTGCGGTTCCAGCAGGGCGTCATCGAAGGCCGGCTCGGACCAATTCTGCGCGCCGTCGGGACTGATGCTGATCAACCGGCGGTGCGGGTCGGATTCGCTGCGGATGTTGAGCAGCACGCGGCCATCGTTCAGTTCGACGGCCACCGTTTCGCTGGGATAGCGCAGGCGCTCATCGGTGTAGGCGACCATCGCGCCGCGCTGCCAGGTCTGGCCGTGATCGTCGCTGGTGATGACCGACATGGCCGAGGGGCGATGTCCGCCGCCGCCTTCGCCGGTCGATAACCATACTGGCACCACCAGCCGTCCGTTCGCCAGTTGGATGCCGTGTCCGGGACCCGCCGCAATCACCTTCCAGTCGTAATCGCTGCGAAAGGCCTCAAACACGCCAGTGATTTCGACCGGCTCGCTGAAGGTCGCGCCGTCGTCGGTGCTGTGCATGGCGTAGCAGTGCGCATAGTTGCGCCCAAACAGGGCATGCAGCGTGCCGGTGGGCGGGTCCGCGATGAACACGAAGTTATGGATGCCGCCCTGGTCGAACTGGCGGTGATCGACGATCACACGAGCCGGTTCCCAGGTCTGGCCGCTGTCGAGGCTGCGGCGCATGAGGATGTCGATCGGGTCCCAATCGCCGCCGTGCCCCTGACGCGCCTCACAGCACGCCAGCACCGCGCCGCCCGGCGTCACAGCCAGGCCGGGGATGCGGTAGTTGTGATACCCGCTGGTGCGGGCTTCGAACAGGTCCTGTTTATGCAGGGGGGCCATAAAATCCTCAATTCTGGATGCAGAAATATTCGTTCAGCCGGAGGGACACGGCAAGCCGTGCCCGTCAGAATAGGCTGATATGCGAGGGCGACGCTTGCGTCGCCCCTACCGCGGAAAACAACTTACCTCACCCCGTCGCCTCCGGCTGTTCGACCGTGACGCTCAGAGTCAGGTCGCCTTCCGAGCCGCCGCCCGCGTAAGCCACGATCAGCGTGTACGTCCCGGCTGCGGGCAGGTCGATACCCTCCAGCAGGGCGTTGAAATCGCCGCCGCTGTCGTCATCCGCCGCGACCACCGCACCATCCGCGTCCAGCAGTACCAGCAGTGGATCGACCGTGTCCGCCTCGACCGCGTCGGCAGCAGCGGTCAGCGTGTCCCCGGCCTGTGCGTCGATGGTGACGTGATAGACGCTGCCCGCAGTCATCGAGACCCCCTGCGAGCCGCCGGTCAGTTTCAGATCGGTGACGGTCGCATCCTGGGCGGTCACCCAGGCGTAAAAATCGGCATTAGCGCTGGCCGTGTCTTCCAGGGCCAGATAACTGTAGGCACGCGAGAGGTAGACGTCGATGTTGGCAGGATTGAGTTCGAGGGCGCGGCTGAAATCCTCGATGGCCTGCTGCGGCGCTTCCTGGGCGTCATAGACCAGCGCGCGGTTGTAGAACAGGGCGGCGTTCTGTGGATCGAGTTCCAGCGCCCGGTTATAGTCCGCCAGCGCCAGTTCGTATTCGCCGCTGTAGTAATAGGCATAACCCCGGTTGTTGAGCGCATCGACGAAGTTGGGGTCGATCGCCAGCGCCTGATTGTAATCGGCCAGGGCATTGTCCTGTTCGTCCAGCCCGGCGTAGACAAATCCCCGGTCGTTGTAGGCCGTGGACCACTGCGGGTCGAGTTCCAGAGCGTGCGTGTAGGCATCGACGGCCTGCTGCGGATCGTCCAGGGCGGCGTAGAGCAGCCCCAGGCTGTGGTAGGTGGAGGAGTCGTTGGGGTTGAGGTCCAGCGCCTTTTGCAGGTCGGCCAGCGCCAGGTCGTACTCGCCGGTGTAGTAATAGGCATAACCCCGGTTGGCGAGGGCATCGGCATAGGTCGGGTCAAGTTCCAGTGCCTGATTATAGTCGGCGATGGCTTTATCCTGCTCATCCAGCCCGGCATACGACAGGCCGCGGTTGGCATAATACTGGGCGTTATCCGGTTCCAGTTCGATCGCGCGCGACAGCGCCTCAATCGCAAAGCCGTGTTCGCCGACTGCTTCGTAGATATTGCCGCGCGTGTTGTAGGCGGAGGCATAATTCGGGTCGATCGACAGGGCGGATACGATGTCGTCCAGCGCATCGGTGTATTCGCCCAGCATTTGCAGCACGAGCGCCCGGTTCTTGAAGTAACGCGCATCCTGGTTGTTGAGTTCAATGGCCCGGTTCAAATCTTGCAGCGAGGAATCCATCTCGCCCAGCGCGTAATTGCTGGAGGCACGCCCGTTGTAGGCATCGGCATCGTCCGGGGTCAGCGCGATAACCTGGGTGTAATCGGCAACCGACGCCTCATAATTCCCGGCCTGATCTTCGAGCGCGGCCCGATTGAAATAGGCATCCGCCGAATCCGGGCGGAGTTCGATGGTGCGGGTGTAATCGGCGAGGGCCGATTCCGGGTTGCCGAGCCACTCGCTGACCACGCCCCGATTGTAGAACCCGTCCGCGCTGGTCGGGTCGAGTTCGACCACGCGGTTGAAGTCCTCAAACGCGGCCTCATGACTGCCCATCTGCGCATAAGCATAGCCCCGGCTCAGGTAGGCATCCGTATAGGCCGGGTCGCGGTCGAGGATGAGCGTGTAGTGGTCGATGGCGACGGGATAATTACCCTGGTTGAGCGCGGTATCCGCCCGGGTGATGTATTCGCTGATGAGCAGGGATTCCTCGCCGGTCAGCGGCACCGACAGCCTGGTGACATCCAGCGCTTCGCCGGGGTTCAATCCCAGGCTTTGCAGATTGGTCCGCACCCATTCACTCGGCACGTTGGCATCGGACAGCGCCGCGTTATAGTCCGCCGCCGCCAGCGCGCTCAGGCCGAGTGCTTCGTAGACCAGCGCCCGGTTGTTGTAGGCATAGCCCAGAGTCGGGTCGATTTCCAGCGCCCGATTATAATCGCTCAGGGCGCGCTGCCAGTCGCCGAGCTTGTAGTAGGACCAGCCCCGGTTGTTAAAGGCGAAGGCAAAAGAGCGGTCCAGTTCGATGGCGCGGGTGTAATCGGCAATGGCATCTTCATAGCGCTCCAACCGGCGCAGGGCATTGCCGCGCTTGAGGTAGGCTGGCGCGCTGGGGTCGGCATTGAGGGCACATGAAAACACCTCGACCGCCTGGCTGAAGCTGCCCGCATTCAGCAGGGCATCCCCCTGAGTCAGCGCTTCCTCCGGCGGCGGACAATCCTGCGCCCGGATCGCCGATCCCGGGAGCAGACCACACAGCACCCACAGCACAAGGGCAACGCGTAAGGTAACTCGCATTCGTGAGCCTTCTTTTCTCTCCGCCTGTCGCGGGCAGCCAATCCAGTTCATCATGGTTTCTCGCAGACTGCCTGAGGTGCCCACCGGATGGGTCGTTTTTCCCGGCGGGTCGCAGCCCTGATTTCATTATACTCAAAGCGGACGGCGGCGGTATGTGGGGGAGGGGCAAACAGACCACCATTCCCTCCATTCCTGGCGGCAGGCTCACTGTGAATTTGACTTGGCCTGCTCGCCGCGGTCGATTGGCCTTTACTTCAGCAATTCCTGAAGCCAGTGTACCAGTTCCAGCGGGCTGATCCCCTGGGATTTGGTGATGGTCAGCGAGCCGTGGGCCGCCTTCGCGGTGTCAAACTCTTCCTGAGCCGAAACCACGACCACACGAATGTCTTTCAACCCGGGCGAGGAACGCAGCTGTGCCATCACCTGAAAGCCATCCACATCCGGCATTTGCAGGTCGAGTAAAACCAGATCAGGGCGATTATGCGCGATTTTGAGCAGGGTCTCGCGTCCGGTATGCGCACGATCGACCTGATAGCGCTTGAGCGGCGTATCCAGCATGCGTTCGATCATACGGACAAAATCGGGATCATCGTCAGCCACCAGCACCCGTTCGACCGAACCATCAAACTGACGGAGCGTGTTCCACAGGCTTTCCCGTGACACCGGTTTGATGAGATAGCCGTTGGCGGACAGGTGTCTAGATAAGGGGGTCTCGCCGGGCAGCGGACAGGAAATCATCAGGGTCTGAGCGAGTCCATTGTGGGCGTCCATGCGCTCGGCATCCACCACCACGCTGTTGGTGTCGATAATCACGGCCTGTGGAATGAGCCGATGCATGCTTGCCAGTGCCTCATCGAAATCCTGCACGGTGATGGTTCGATAGGTCTCCAGGTAACGGGCGATCAGCGACGCCGCCGATGGGCTTTTGGTGACCACGA
>JAIOHO010000547.1 GCA_019912905.1 Anaerolineae bacterium | reverse complement strand
TGCTGCCGGGCACGATCGTGCCCGGCAGCATTCTCAATATGTATGGTCCGACCGAAACCACCGTCTGGTCGTCGGTGCATCGGCTGAACGGCGCGGAGGAAAGCATCCCGATTGGCCGCCCGATTGCCAACACGGTCATTTACATCCTGGATTCTCAGCTTCAACCGGTGCCTGCCGGGGTGCCCGGTGAGTTGTTTATCGGTGGCAAGGGCGTCGTGCGCGGTTACCTGAATCGACCGGAACTGACCAGTGAGCGCTTTATCGCCGACCCGTTCAGCAAGGAACCGGGCGCGCGCCTGTACCGCACGGGCGACCTGGCACGTTATTTGCCCGATGGGGTGCTGGAATTCATGGGGCGGATCGACCATCAGGTCAAGATTCGCGGTCACCGCATCGAACTGGGCGAGATCGAGGCGCTGCTGGACGAGCATCCGACCATCAGCCAATCGGTGGTGATTGCCCGCGAGGATGTGCCGGGTGATAAGCGGCTGGTCGCCTATGTGATTCCAGCCAGCAATGCCGAAGTCTGCGTGCCGGATCTGCGCAGTTACCTGCGGGCGCAGCTGCCCGACTTTATGGTCCCGGCCCAGGTGGTCAGGCTGGACAGCTTCCCGCTGACGCCCAACGCCAAGATCGACCGCAAGGCGCTGCCCGCGCCGGAAACGGTGAATGCCCCGCAAACCGAGGCCGCCTATGTCGCGCCGCAGGGTGACCTCGAAGCTCAGATCGCCGCCATCTGGCAGGAGGTGCTCGGTTTACAGCGGGTGGGCACCGGAGATAACTTCTTCGACCTGGGCGGGCATTCGCTGCTGGCAGTCCGGCTCCATCGCCAGATTTGCGACCGCTTCGACCGCCAGATTCCGATTACGGACATCTTCCGCTTCCCGACCATTCAGGCTCTGGCGCTTCACCTGGGTGGTGATCAGGAGGAGCCGGAACCGGCCAGCGGACTCCACCGCGCGGCCAGCCGCCGTGAGGCCATGCAGCGCCGTCTTCAGCGCCGCCCGCGATGAGCCAGCGCTTGAGAGAACATTCACTAAAAACCCAGACAGACGAATGTAAGGGTTCTGAAAGCAGAACCCTTGCACACTAGGTCTGTGGTCGAATATTCGCCGCACACCGGGTGCACTGAAATTTTGCCCGGCGCATCCAGGGTTCAGTCAGACGAGATCAGGTATGAGTGAGCAGGACCAATTCACCGGAACGGAAATTGCGATCATCGGCATGGCGGGGCGCTTCCCCGGTGCGCACGACATTGCGACGTACTGGGAGAACGTGCGCTGCGGCATCGAATCGATTCGCCGCTACAGCGATGAGGAACTGCTGGCTGCCGGGGTCGATCCCGACCTGATCCGCCGCCCGGAGTATGTCAAAGCGGGTGCACCGCTGGATGGCATGGATTTGTTCGACGCCGGGTTCTTCGGCTTTGGCCCGCGCGAAGCCGCTGTCATGGACCCGCAGCACCGCCAGTTCCTCGAAGTCGCCTGGGAAGCGCTGGAACATGCCGGGTACGACTCGCTGCGCTTCGACGGGTCGATCGGCATTTACGGCGGCTCCGGCATGAATGCCTACATGCCCTATAACCTGCTGACCAACCCGCAGTTGATGCAGTCGATGGGATTATTCCTCGTCCGGCATACGGGCAATGACAAGGATTTTCTGACGACGCGCGTCTCCTACCTGCTGAATCTGAAGGGGCCGAGCGTCAACGTCCAGACCGCCTGCTCGACGTCGCTGGTGGCGGCGCATCTGGCGTCGCAGGCGCTCATCAACGGCGAGTGCGACCTGGCACTGGCCGGGGGTGTGACCATCGAAATGCCCCATCGTCAGGGCTACCTCTACCGCGAAGACGAAATCCTCTCGCCGGATGGACACTGCCGGTCGTTCGATGCCCGGTCCAAAGGCACGGTGTTCGGCAGCGGCGCGGGCGTGGTCGTCCTGAAGCGGCTGGAGGATGCGCTGCGCGCTGGCGACAGCGTGCATGCCATCCTTCGCGGGTCGGCGGTCAATAACGATGGCTCCGGCAAGGTCAATTATTTCGCGCCGAGCGTCGATGGTCAGGCGGACGTGATTGCCGAGGCGCTGGCGGTGGCCGGGGTGGACGCGGGCAGCATCGGCTATGTCGAGGCGCACGGCACGGCCACTCCCATCGGCGACCCGATCGAGATTGCCGCGCTGACCCAGGCGTTTCGCGCCACGTCAGACCAATCCGGCTACTGTGCCATCGGCTCGGTGAAGTCGAACATCGGCCATCTGGATACGGCGGCGGGCGTCGCCGGGCTGATCAAGACGGTCCAGGCGCTCAAACACGCCGAACTGCCGCACAGCCTACATTATGAACGGCCCAACCCGGCCATCGATTTTGAACACAGCCCGTTTTACGTCAACGCGGACCTGAAGC
>JAIOHO010000546.1 GCA_019912905.1 Anaerolineae bacterium | reverse complement strand
CACTGCGTGCCAGAGCAATCAGCACGCCACCGCCCAGCGCCAGGGTCAGGCCGATGTAGACCATGCGGTGCAGCGGCGCTTTGAGGACCAGCCGTTCGAGCAGCGCCGTCCACAGCGGCGAGAGTCCGCCGATGACCGTCGCAATCAGGATACTGGTATGTTTGATCGACTCGGAAAACAGCGTCAAGTCACTGGCGAAAAAGAATCCGGCCAGGGGCAGCAGCAGCCAGTCCCGCCGCCTGAGCTGGCGGATGGCCTGGGGATGGCTGCGCAGGGCCAGGGGTGTAAAGACTGCGATGGCAATCGTCATGCGCACCGCCACAATGACCGGCGACGGAATGCCCGTATTCAGTGCCAGGCGCATGAGGATCAGCGCGATGGCTGCCGAAATCAGGGCAACGGTAAGGACGACGTAGGCATACGTGCGCGGGGCGATGGGTGAAACTGCCTGAACATTTGCCAAGAACGGGCCTCTCTATTCTTTCGATTGACCGAAGATGACCATGACCACCCCGACGATAATGACCGCGCTGCCAATAATTTGCAGGGGGCCGGGCAGTTCGGCGAAGATAAAGAAGGCGGCAGCCGCGCCGATGACATTGGTTAACTGCCCGGACAGGCTGATAAGCGTTGCTGGGAGGTAAGCCAGTACATAATTAAAGGAACCATGCGCGATAATCTGTGGAAAGATTGTCGACATCAGCACCCAGAAGTATCCTTCAGGGCTGTAACCGGACAGGGAATACCCCCCAACCACGACGGTCAGCAGCGAGATGACCGCGGCGCTGGTAAAGATGAGCCACACGTAGGGGACAAACGAAATATGATTGCGCAGGGTGCGTCCGGTGACCAGATAAATCGCCCCCAGCACCGCCCCGGTCAGGGCCAGCGAGCCGCCGATCAGGATGCCGCTGCCCAAGTCGGTGGAGGCCATGATGCCCGACAGACTGATCATTGCGCCGCCTGCCAGAGCCACCCCCAGGCCGATCCATATGGTTCTGCCGAGATGGACGTGCAGGATAAAGCGCTCGATAAGGGCCGTCCACAGGGGAATCGAGCCGATGAGAACCCCGGCGATGAGGATACTGGTAAATTTGTAGGATTCGAAGACGAAGGTGAAATGGATCGAAAAGATGCCGCCGGCGGCCAGGGCAATGACAAAATCGCGTTTGCGCAGGCGGCGCAGTTCGGCTTGATAGCGGCGCAGCACCAGCGGGGTAAAGGTCAGTGCGGCAATCGTCAGACGAAAGGCGGTCATGATGGGTGAAGGCACGAATTCCGCCTGGGCCAGGCGCAGGAAGATCGGGCCAGTCGAACCGGCCAGGATGCCGATCCCGAAGATGAGGTAAGGCCACCACTGCGATGTGGTCAGGCGTACTGCGTTGGCCGGGTTGGACACTGGCGGCGGACTTTCTGAACTAGGTGGGCGAACGGGATTGACCGAGGGTCGCCATGAGGACACCGATGAGAATGACGACGCTGCCGCCAAGCTGGACTGGCCCGGGAACCTCATTGAAAACGATGAGCGCAAGCACGGCGCTGCTGACCGGCTCAAGCTGGCTGGCGACTCCGACGTAAGTCGCGGACAGGTGTTTCAGCGCATAGTTGAATGACGAATGGCCGATGAGCTGTGGAAACAGGGCGACCGCAAGCAGCAGCAGGTATCCCTGGGGGCGATAACCAGCAACCTGCGATCCAGTCAGCAGCACCGCCAGCAGCGCGAACAGGGCGGCAGTGCCATAAACGAGCCAGATGTAGGGCAGCAGGGGCAGTTTGGGCCGCACGCTGCGCCCGATGACCAGATACACAGCGACCGCCACCGCGCCGCCCAATGCCAGCAGGCTGCCGAACAGTGGGCTGCTGCCCAGGGTCAATGCACTGCCGCTGCCGGGCAGACCGATGAGGATGCCTCCGGCGACGGCCAGGATCAGCCCGGCCACGACGAGGCGGGTCAGATGCGCTTTGAGAAACAGGCGCTCCAGCAGGGCTGCCCACAGCGGAGAGGTCGTCACCAGCACGACGCTGATGAGGACGCTGGTCAGTTCCAGGG
>JAIOHO010000545.1 GCA_019912905.1 Anaerolineae bacterium | reverse complement strand
GTCCTGTTTCACGATCATCCCCACCGGACTCGCCCCTATTTTCAGGTCACCCTGGATGACGAACCACCGTTTGTCGTGGCGGAGCGCGCCCTGCCGCTGGAGGGGGTCGCCAACGCCCGCGACATCGGCGGCTACCGGACGGCGGACGGGCAGCGGGTGCGCTGGGGCCAGGTCTACCGCAGCGGGGCACTGGGCGGGGCAACCGACGCCGACCTGGAAATGCTGCAAGCGCTCGGCATCCGGCTGGTGTGTGACCTGCGCAGCGTCGATGAAGTCGCTGACGACGCCGACCGCCTGCCCCACAATCCTGCGCCGGTGTACCGGCATCTGCCCATCGAAGGCGGAGGCCGCACCCGCGACCAGATCCGCACGCTGCTGCTCAACCCCCACAATTTGCAGGCGCTGATGGATAAGACCTACACCGAGCACATCATCGGCCAGAGCGGACCGATCTTCGGCAGCATGCTGCGTGACATGGCTGACCCGGCCAATCTGCCGATTCTGATCCACTGCACAGCGGGCAAGGACCGCACCGGCGTGATCGTCGCCCTGCTGCTGGCCGCGTTGGGCGTGCCCGACGAGGTCATCATTGCCGATTACAGCCTGAGCAACCGCTTTTTCACCACCTTCCGCGACTTCATCGCCGGGAAGTTCAAACAGCCGCAGGCCTTTCTGTTCGGCATCCACATCGACGACTTCCAGCCGCTGATCACCGCGCCACCGCAAACCATGCAGCACACGCTGGATTACATCCGCCAGCGCTACGGCTCGGTCGAAGCCTATCTCGAACAGGCCGCCGGGGTCGATGCCGACACGCTGGCCGCACTCAAGGCGAATCTGCTGGTATGACCGCCGGGGATGTGCCTATGCGCCCGCCCACCAATAGCCTGACGCGCTGGCTGTTCCTGCGGGCACTGGCGATCATCTATTTCATCGCTTTCGCATCGCTGGCCGCGCAGATTCTGGGGCTGGTCGGCAGCGGCGGAATCCTGCCCATCCGCGACACTTTGCAGACGCTGCAAAATTACTACGGCCCACAAGCCTACAATCTGTTTCCCTCCCTCGTCTGGTGGAATGCCAGCGACGGCGGCCTGCTGTTCCTGACGCACGCCGGGATGATCCTGTCCGTCCTGCTGCTGCTGGACATCGCCCCGCTGTTCAGCGCCGCCCTTCTGTGGGGGCTGTACCTGTCGCTGGTCACCGCCGGGCAGATTTTCCTGCGCTACCAGTGGGACCTGCTGCTGCTCGAAACCGGCTTCCTGGCGATCCTGCTCGCGCCGCCGCACATCGTCCCGCGACGATCCGCGCAGCGTTCCCCCTCCCCCCTCAACATATGGCTGCTGCGCTGGCTGCTCTTCCGCCTGATGTTCAGCTCCGGCGTCGTCAAGCTCACCAGCGGCGATCCCACCTGGGCCAACCTGACCGCCCTGACCTATCATTACACCACGCAGCCGCTGCCTACCCCGCTTGCCTGGTTCATGCACCAGCTTCCGCTGCCCTTCCAGCAGGCCTCCGCCGCCTTTATGTTCGGGGTCGAACTGATTCTGCCGCTGTTCATCTTCGGGCCGCGCCGCCTGCGCTGGATCGCTGCCGCCGGGATCGCCGCGCTGCAAGTGTTGATTGCCCTCACCGGCAATTACACCTTCTTCAATCTGCTGGCACTGGCCCTGTGCATCCCCCTGCTCGATGATGCCTTCCTGCGCCGCCTGCTGCCGGGCGTACTGACCGCCCGCTTCGACTCGACTCCAGTCAGGCTGCCCGCCTACCGCCGCGCGCTGCTGGGCCTCGTGGCTGCGCTGGTGTTTGCGCTGGGCGGAATCCAGATGCTGTACCGGGTGATCGGCAGGACCGGCCTGCCCGAACCGGTGCTGAATGTCGTCAATTTCCTCGCCCCGCTGCGCATCGCCAACAGCTACGGCCTGTTCGCCGTGATGACCACCACCCGCCCGGAGATCCTCGTCGAAGGCAGCAATGACGGCCAGACATGGCAGGCGTACCGCTTCAAGGACAAGCCCGGCGACCTTCAGCGCCCGCCGCCCTGGGTTGCGCCGCACCAGCCGCGCCTCGACTGGCAGATGTGGTTCGCCGCGCTGGGGCCGCCGTCGCAGAGTCCCTGGTTCAGTGCCTTTGTGCAGCGCCTGCTGGAAGGCAAACCCGACGTGCTCGCCCTGCTGGAAACCAACCCGTTCCCGGATGCGCCGCCGCGTTATGTCCGCGCCCAATTGTACGATTATCAGTTTACGACTATGGAAGAACGGAGCCAGACCGGGGCCTGGTGGACACGCCAGCTCATCGGCGAATACGTCCCGGCAACTGCGCTAGCCCGCTAGACAGTGGATGCCCGATCGTTCATTGGACTCGCTCGCCAGGCCCACCGGAATAAAAAAACCGCGCCCTGCTCGTTTGGAACGGGACGCGGTTTAACGGTTTGCTGGAACAGCCGATCATCAGACCCTCCGGCGAACATGCGGCTGCGCGGGGGCGCGACCGCTCTCACCGGGGGTTTCCAGCCTGCGGATTATGGCGGTCACCATCTGGCGCAGGGAGCTGCGATCCGCGGATTCGCGGTGGGGCAGGCTTTTGACCAGTCGTTCGTTTTCGCGCCAGGCAATCAGGTCCTGCTGGCGCTGCTTGCTAAAGTCACTGATTTCATGTGGATCGACGTACATGGCGTGTTTCCTCCAATGCGTTCGTTTCGGTCGATAACTTAGCGGTTGAGCGTCCGGGTCAGCAGAAGCAGCAGCGCCATCGGCGTGCGCCGTTCGCGGGGCTGCGCCAGGCGCGCTCGCGAAGTCCTCTGGCCGAGGTCGATCAGTTCCTGCTGGCGGATCTTCGCCAGGTCCTGCATCAGCTTTGGGTCGTACATGTCGGTTTCTCCTACTCTTCTTCACTTCAGGCGATCAGTTCGAATTCCAGGCGCTTGTGGCCCAGGGCGGTGATCACGGCACCCCGGCGGTCCGGGTGGATGTAGAGCGTCTCCTTCGTGTTGACCACCATGTCCTCAAGCCCTAGCGAGACCCAGGCCTGGCCGGATACAACCCGGATGCCGCGCACATCTTTGGGCAGCATCCACGCCATGCGATCATCCAGGGTCACCCGCTGTTCCTGATTTTCTTTTGGCTGCATCATGTCGATTTTCCTCGTCTGTGCTTCGTATAGTGTTCACTCTACGCGCCAGACGCCGAGAAATCGCATACTGCACGCAGAGTTCAGGATAGTCAGAAACGAATTGTTGTCAAGAGGCTTTAAGGGTCCAGGAGAGATCACACCCAATAATTGGGGGTCGGAACAGATGGCATCCAGGCGAAAAAAAGCTCGACTCCGCCCACAATCGCGGCAGAACGGCAGGCGCAGGGAAAGGGACCCCCTCAATACTGGGGGGCAAAATGGGCAGCCGGATGGGATGGAGTCAATCGGCGGCGGAGGTGGGGGCTTCGATGTCTGCCTCGGGGACGGGCTGGCCGCTTCGCAGCGCTGCGCTCAGAGCCTGCTGCGCTTCGACAGACAGCGCGCTGTGCAGCAGCATACCCCCATATTCACCCAGCTTCGCGGCGGCTTTATCGGCCTCGGTGGAGGTCGTCAGGATGGCGATGGCGGAATGATCCGCCAGCATCTGCTCACCGAAATTGCGCATCAGATCATCTTCGATGCCGAAGTCTGTCAGGCGCGCGTACAGCGCCCCCAACCCGATGCCAAACAGCGCGCCGCTGATAGGGCCGCCGATCAGTGTTCCCAGCAGCAGGCCGACCACCCCGCCGCCGATGGCCGCTTCATCCTCGCTCCAGTCTTTGGTCTGGAGCAGCGTCACTTTTCCGTGGGTATTCTTGCGGATCGCCGCCGCATCTTCAAGCCGGATTTCGCCCGCGCTGACCCACTGCTGAAGCTCTCGCAGGGCGCGGTCCGCGCTTTCAAAATGGTCGAACACCATCACGTAGACTTCATTCTGTTCGCTCATGGGTGATCCTCAGCGTCGTCCTGGTGAGAACTGGAAAACGGGTTTTCATCTCAAAAGGATATTGTAATACGCTCCTGGCGGAACCAAAAGAGACAGACGTATCCCATGCGACCAGGCCGAGTCACCTGCCTGGAGGCGCGGATTCAGGCGGCAGCGATCATAGGGCAATCGCCCACCGGTCGTAAAGCTCCTTCTCAGGAAATCCGTTATACCGATAGAAACGATGCCGTAAAAAGTGCAGTCGGACGTGTTCGCCCGGCGCGCAGTCACCACCCCCCGAATCATGATCCAGCAGCGCGCGTGACGGACGACTAAAGACGGTGGGCTGAAGGCTGTGAACTTCTCGACAATAGATTTATGGAGGCCGCAGTGAAACGAATATGGGGATTCTGGATTGTGATTCTGCTGGTCGCGGTCTGGCCTGCCCAGGCACAGGAAGAGGCCCTCACCTATGCCACCGCGCAGCGCTACGAACACGGGCTGATGATCTGGCGGGCGGACACCGGGGAGATCCTGGCGCTGGCCGGGGATGGACGGGTCCTGCGTTTCCCCTCTGTGACCTATGCCACGCTGCCGGATAATCCGATTTTCGGCACGCCGCCCAGCCGCCTGCGCCCAATCTTCGGCATGGGCAAAGTCTGGGGCAATTTCGCCAACGTCCGCCGCGCCCTCGGCTGGCCCACGCTGGAAGAACTGGGCTTCAATATGCCGGTGCGCACCAGCGGCGGCATCACCGCCCTGACCCAACTGGACGGCAGCGTCATTCAGATCGCCGCCAACGGGACCTGGCAGCGCACCCTCGGCGACCGGCCCGCGCCGTATGTCCTGGCGTTCACGGCCTCGCCTGACCCGGCGGACCTGGGCGGACCGCTGACGCTGAACTGGCAGGTGCAGGGCACCGACCGCGTGCTGATCGAAGTCTACCCGGCTGGCAGCAGCCGCATCCCGGTCCAGCTCATTCAGGACCTGCCGCTGGTGGGCAGCACGACCGTGACCATCCCGGCCAGTTTTAGCAGCGGCGCACATGTCGTCCTGTGGGGCGTCGATCGCAGCCCGCGTCCGGTGCCGGTGACGATGTGGGCGCGCCGGGTCAGCCAGTCGCTGACTATTGGCACGCGTCAGCCGCCGGGCCTGTTCCGCATCCAGGCCGCCTACCAGCCCTACGAACGCGGCTTTCTCATCTGGCGGGCGGACAGCGGCGACGTCATGGCTTTCGGCGGCAGCAGCGGCGGGCAGATGCTGGTGTTCGATGTACAGGGGTATGCCGGTTGGCCGGACACGACCGAAATCTTCATCCCCACCAACCGCGTCCGCCCGGTCAACGCCTTCGGCAAAGTCTGGAGCGGCATTCCGCAGGTACGGGACATGCTCGGTTATGCGACCGGGCCGGAGCAGGGCTACACCGCCGCGATACACCTCAGCGAAACCGGCCTCGACGCGCTCACCCTGCCTGACCAGCGCATCATTCATACAGCCTGGGGTTTCTGGAATTTCTGACGCTCAGCCGCGACGAAGGAGGCCATTGAGGGCCTCCTCTCACCCATCGACCCGAGCACGCTCGGCGGGCCGCCCCGACAAAAGTGATCTAAGAAATTCCCAGATAGACCATCTAGCGTGTATAGCGAAATTCAAACCAGGGAGAGCTGCGTCCGAATTGGTTTTCTGAGTTGACCGCCCACACCCGCCAGCGGCCCGGCTGTGCGCCCACAAAGTCAAAGGTGTAGCCCGTACTCTGAATCCTTCGCGCGATACGGGTATCCCCATCCACATCGTAACACCAGCGGTTCGTCTGGCAGCAGTGAAAACAATCCACTTCGACCGAGTAACTGGCTGCGCCAATCACGGGTTCCCAGCGCAGGGTGGTGGTGCGGGGGTAATGATTGAAGACCGTCCCATGAGCAGGCGAAATCTGGCGCGGCGCATCCGGGCGCGGTTCAACCCAGTTCCGGTTGAACACGCTCCGAGCCTCGTTGGTGTTCATGTAGCGGGTCAGTGGACCCAAAAAATCTCTCGATTCGTAATAGAACGAGAGCGTGTCGAGGCGCGCATCAGACGGCAGGAATGAGAAGTTGTTGATGTACACGTAACCCTGGGCATTTGCCCAGACCGAGAATGTGAACAGCTCCCTCGAACCGGCCCGTGTGATCCCCATGATGCGCTCGCCACGCCGCGCGCCCCCCACCACCGCTTCCACCAGATTACCAGTCCGACGCACATGCCAGAAATGGTTGTTCCGTACGCGAATCGACGCGCTGATCGTGCGTGAACTGTATTCGATGTGCCAGCGACCCGGCTGTGCATACGCATCGAGCGGCAGCACAATGCCGTAGAACGAACCCGATGTCGAACTCGCGGGCGCAAAGGGCGCAGGGACCCGCTGTCCACTCGGGGAGATCGCAACCGCGTTCTGAGGGTTCTGGGAAACGCAGTATACGAGGCTATAGTCACTGTGGTTCCAGCCCTGCTCTGAACATTGCGGGCTGCTGAGACCCCCCTGGGAGGTTCCAAATTGCTGGTTGAAATAATCGACCCGGGTTCGCGAGACATTATTGGAACTGACCGGGTCACCCCGTCCCTGGGTGGGCTGTTGAAGCGGTGCGGCGAAGGTCAAGGAAGTGGAGGCCAATGCGAACACCAGGCCCGTAACAAAAAACCATATTTTTGACATCGTGGTACACCTTTCCTGTTCAGTTTTCGGTTGTGTGATCTCCATTCAATGTGCGAAGTTCCCGCTCAAGGCGGTCAACATCAAAGTCACTCTCTAAAAGCTCTGCAATCTGGATCGCCTGACCGAAAAGCTGCCGGGCTTCCTCCAGCTGCCCGACTGCGGTATTACATCTGGCCGCCGTCTCCGTAAAGAACATCCGGCGGCGGCGCTCCTCGTTGGTCTGATCCTCCGAAATATCCGCCGGGACTCGCCGGGTAAAGGCCGAAAACTCCTCCAGGGCCGCCGGGCAGTCCCCTTCGACGACAGCGGCGGTCGCCCGCATGAAGTAGGAGTCCAGGGCCATCGGCTGCACGCCCGGCTCGTCGATCAAGGCGATGATCTGATCGGTGATCGTCATCAGCTCCTCGAGATACTCTGCATATTGCTGGGCGGAGCGGCCTTCGCTGGCGTACAGGCCAAAGACCGCCTGAGCTTGCGTGAACAACACCCGGATGCGAACCCCCGTAGACAGCGGCTGAACCACCTTGAGCAGTGCTTCCCGGGCATACTCGCGGGCCTGCTCAAGCTGGTCCAGGTCGATATAAAAGCGCTTCCTGTCCTCCGATTCGCACACCGCGGCGTTCTCGACAGGCTGCCATTGCGCGAGCAGATAGCTCAGGGAAGCCAGTCCGGCCCAGGCCCGGGAAGCATTCGGGTTCAATGTCTGCGCCGTCTCGTACTGGGATCGCGCCTGGTCCAGTTGTTCCAGAACGCGCTCGCGATCACACTGCGCGCCATACTCCTGCGCCACTTTTAGATAGCTGTTCCCGATCAGCACGTTCAGGATTTCGCGCCCGTGCGTTTCCTCCCAGTTGGGGACGGTCTGGGCCTGCTGAAACGCCAGCAGCGCATGGTCGTAATCACCCAGGGCATAGCGCGATAACCCGATCACCACCTGGGCCAGGGCCGTCGTGCGCGAGCTGAGTTCGCCGCGCGCATTTTGTACGCTGGGTGTGGCAAAATCCGCCTGCGTGTCATCGACTTCGATCGCCGTGCCAAAGCGCTGCGGCCCGGTAATCTCCTGGGCCTCAAAGTACGTCTCGGGACTGACGTAAAATTCCGGTTGAACGGAAAGCGGTCCGCCGGTGCCCACGCGCCGGATTTCACCGAACACCACCACGTCGACCCCATGCTGGCGGGCAATCGCTTGGGCAATCTCCTGGCGGTCCTTCAGCGTCTCACCTGCCACGCGGTCCAGCACCTTGGGGCCGATCAGTCCATACGTGAGGCGCTGAGAGCGCATTGCCGGATCGTTCAGGATAGCGTTCAGTTCATGATCCAGCAGATTGCTGAACCGGAGCACCAGCAGGTCGGCCTCCTCCACATCGACGCTGGCATCGTTGACCGCAAACGGCGCGACGGCCACCGTCACATCATGCTCTCCCGGAACAAAGCCCGGGGTCGGTGTCGGGGGCAGCGGCGAGGGGGTTGGCAGCAAGGTCGGCGTGGGCAGAACCAGGGACGGCACAATGGTTGCCGCCAGCACGACGAGGAGCAGCGCCACCATCCCGGCGACGGCCAGCCCCCCCACGATTCCCAGCCGCTGTACGAC
>JAIOHO010000053.1 GCA_019912905.1 Anaerolineae bacterium | reverse complement strand
CTGAGTGCGGTTGAACTGCATGAACACCAGATTCCACAACTCGAGGAAGCGATCATCTTCCTCGACCAGCATGGGAAGGATGCTGTCCACGCCCATCTCCGGCGTTTTATCCCAGTGAATCTCACTGGTTGGGCCGCACGGACCGGTATCCGCCATCTGCCAGAAATTGGTTTTTGGCCCCATGCGGGCCACCCGGCGTGGATCGACGCCGACGTCATTGACCCAGATATTGTAGGCTTCGTCGTCGTTCTGATAGACCGTGAACGCCAGTCGTTCGGGCGGCAGTTCGTAGACCTTCGTCAGCAAGGTATAGGCGTAAAGGATGGCGTCACGCTTGAAATAGTCCCCGAAGCTGAAGTTACCGAGCATCTCAAAAAAGGTGTGGTGGCGCGGCGATGGACCGACATTTTCCAGGTCGTTATGTTTGCCTGAGACCCGCATGCACTTTTGCGAGGTTGTAGCGCGGGCGTAATCGCGCTTGTCCAGCCCCAGGAACACGTCCTTAAACTGCACCATGCCCGCATTGGTGAACAGCAGGGTGGGATCATTGCCAGGCACCAGCGAGGACGAGGCGACCTGGCGGTGACCCATCTCCTCGAAAAATTCCAGAAAGGACTCACGGACCTGCGCGCTGGTCATTGATTTCATGCCAGAGGTTTTCCTTAACTTCGTGTGGTTGCGAATCGTACCGAATTATATGCACGATAGCCTCAGTCCACAAGCGCTCATTTGGGCTTGCAATATGGGTTGTAACAGTTAGAATGCAGGGATGCGGGGACCTCGTGTCAGGCCGGGGGGCTTGCACCGAGAGGACTTGATCATGTTTCGTTATGTGATGCTGGCCTGTGGGCTGTGGATCACGCTGGCAGGTATCGGAGTCCAGGCCCAGGAAGATGGGCATCCCCTGGAAGCCGCCGAATTGATTCACGTGCTGGATGTGAGCCAGACGATTGACGCGGCGACCGCTACCCTCGATTGGGCCTATGCCGATACACTGGGCTTTGTGGTTCACCTCACCATCGCGGATTTGCCACCTGACCTCCAGCAATCGCTGTTTCAGACTGTGACGGTCAGCGCTAAACTCCGTGACACAGCCGGTTATGAATTCTCATTCCAGGGCGGCGGCTTTGGCCCACCGGACGGAGCGGGCAAACTGGCTGGAACGATCAGCTACTATCCGCAGGCGGTCCGTCAGGATGTGAATACCGGTGAATGGCAGGTCGAAAATGATTATTTTCGGAATCGATACGAAACCCTGCCAAATGAACTCGCCCTGCAATTTGAGCTGAGTCTGGTCGATCCGAATAGTCAGTATGCGCCGGTGCCGGATGCGACCGGTCAGACGCCGCCAACAACCGACCCTGCATCTGAACCTGTCGGACCCTTTTTGTTCGCTTTCAGCATTCCATTACCGGCACCCG
>JAIOHO010000544.1 GCA_019912905.1 Anaerolineae bacterium | reverse complement strand
TTCCGGGTCTTCGATTTCGACCGGCCAACCGGCATACCCCTGCGGCGCGCCGCGAGCCACCATGTCACCGCCCAGATCGACCAGACAGGGGCCACAGTCCGCCAGTTCATCCGCCAGCTTTGCCGCAGCCCAGCCCTTGGCAATACCGCCCAGGTCGATCGCGCTCCCCTTCGGCAAGCGTACCTGCCGGGAGTCGATTTTCAGAGCAATGCCGCGCCAGTCCAGCGCCGGGTGTGATTTACGGGTATCGGGGTGGTCGATCTGCTCGAAGGAGCGGTCGTACCCATTGGCAATCAGAGCGGGCAGAACCAGCGGAGTGACCAATCCACCCGTCAGCCGGGCGGCGTGTTTGGCCGCATGAATCACCTCGAACAAGACCTCGCTCACCGGCACCCACTCCCCAGCCTGCGCATTGAGCTGCATCAGTTCACTCTCAGGGCGGAAGCGGGACAGACGGGCTTCGAGCGCTTCGACGCGGCCCGGCATCTGGCTCAGGATCGCGCTGCGGTTGGCCTCGGCCTCCACCTGCATGTTGACCTCACAGCCCATCGCGCGAAAACGAAGGTGATCAATGTCGCTCATCGGGTCGAACGGGACCGTGACCGGGCGGGCTGGCTGCTCTGAATGATGACCGGTTGGGGCGCGCTGACCTGCGGCTGAGGCTGTACGATCACAGGCTGCGGCGTCGCCACGGCCACCGGATCGGGCGGCTGGATCAGGCTCGCCGTGCGCTCCTGACCGGACTGGCGGATGATCGTGATGCTCGGTGCGGCGCGGACGATTGCCAGCTCCGGTGCGACGTTGTTGATTGCGGTGTCAGAGGCCAGGTCTTCCGAGGACAGCTCCAGCACGGTATCGGGCGTAGTTGGGTTCTGTGCGAACTGGGTGTTGTCGAGCATCGCCAGGTTCTGTGCTCCAACCAGGGTAGCGATGGTACTGCTGGTCACCAGCGCGGTCCGAACGAGCAGTTTCCTGGCGCGATCCGAGTTTGCCATGTCAAAATTACTCCACTCTGTCGTCATCAATGTTCACCCTCACACGATACGACGAATGGAGGCACCCTGCTTAAACAGGCACTCAAATGTACGTTAAATCTGACTTAAATTCCCCGCCGTGCTGCATCGGACGGCAGCAGCGTCCGGTCACATGCTCATCCGATTGCACTCGATACGAGGGATTCTGTGGGAGTGGATTGAAAAGGTCGCAGACAACCTGCCCCACACACCCTCAGGAGGCAGGCCGCTGTGACCTCGGAAGACTTATGCATGGTGTGTCCGGCGAGCAGGGAATATCCGTGACCACTGCGCCCCACACCACGAGGAAGATTTACAACTGTCCGGCGCGGTCTACCAGTGCCACTTCCCGACCCTGCTGGGCCGATTGATAACAGGCTTCGACGATCTGCGTGCGCCGCAGCCCCTCACGCCCAACATGATCCGCCCAATTGCCGCTGCGAATGACATCGATAAATTCGCGTGCGACCCCGGCATGTCCCTCGCCGCGTACCACCTGTGGGCGAATCTCGGCGGGCACACCGCCCGTATCCGTAAAGATGCGCAGGGTATCCTGCCAGGAGTACCTCACGACGTCGATCTCCGCGCCGCCATCGGTGCCAAACAGCGCCACGCCAAAATCGTCGCCGTGCTTGCCATACACCGCCCAACTGACTTCAAGCTGCAAGGTGATGCCATTTGACAGCCGGATGAAGGCTGTCGCCAAATCCTCGACCTCGAACGCGCCCCCAGCCAGTTGATCACCGCGTCCGCCCCGGCCCTGCGTTCCGATCTCGGCATAGGTGGCTGCGCTGACCGCCACCACTTCCGGTTCATTCAGCAGATACAGGCCCATATCGAGGATATGTACGCCCAGATCGATCAGCGGCCCGCCGCCTGCCATCTCCCGTGTCGTGAACCAGCCGCCAAGCTGAGGAATGCCGCTGCGCCGCATCCACATCGCCTTCGCATGATAAATGCGCCCCAGGCCGCCCTGGTCGATGTAAGCCTTCAGCACCTGCACATCCCCGCGCCGGCGGTGATTGAACACAACCTGAAGCACGCGCTGATGGTCGATGGCCGCTTTGACCATTGCTTCGCCCTCGGCCACACTGCGAGCGATCGGCTTTTCGCACAGCACATGCTTCCCGTGTTCCAGCGCGGCAATCGTGACCGGCGCATGCAAAAAGGTGGGCGTCGCCACACTGACGATGTCGAGATCATCCCGCGCGACCAGTTCCTCATATTCCGCATGGAGGTGGGCAATTTCGTAATTCTTGCTGATTTTTTCGCGCTGTTCGGGTCGCGGGTCGGCAGCAGCAATGACCTCGACTCCGGGCAGGCCGGTGAAGGCTTTGATCGCCGTCTCGCCAGCCCATCCCAGTCCGACGACACCAACGCGCAGGGGTTGTTGAGAATCAGGAGCAGTCATCAAGCAGTCTCTTTTCTACAATGTAAAGGTTTCAACCGTCCCAGATTGTAGCGCAAAGGCTGAAGACCGGAGAGGGAAAAACCGCTATCCGTCTAAACCCATCAGCGCCGGAGAATCGCTCTGTCGGGTCATGGCAATTTTCCGGCGTGTCGAAGCGCATCGTTCCAGGCCGAATCAAAGGGCAGGCCGCGTCTCGCCCCGAATTTCCAGCGAATGCAGGATGACCGACCAGACGAATCCGCCCACCACCTTGGCGATGAACTGGCCGATCATCACACCGATGAGCAGCGGAAAGCCAAAGGCCAGGGCCGGAAACAGCGCGCTGTCCACCGCAGCGCTGATCACGTTGGACCCATTGATCTTGAGCATTCGCGCCCGGTCGCGCAGCGCGTGATAGACCAGCGTATCGGCGATGCCCGCACCGGCAAAAGCCAGAAACGATGCCAGGGCGATCTGCGCGGCATTCCAGTTGAGCGCTGCCGACAGGATCGAGCCAGTGGCGATCAGCAGCAGCATCTTCCACCACAGGCCCTCATGCTGCCAGGCTTCGTGCAGGCTGTCGCGCGCGGTGATGTCCAGCCCGATAAACAAAAAGGCGTTGACGACGGCGACATTCGGGCCAAACGCAGCAACCAGCAGATTGGCGGCCACAATCGCCACCAGATAGAGCACGATCATGAGCGCGCTTCTGGAACTTCTTTTCATGCGGCCTGTCCTCCTCCCGCTTCAGATTTCGTGGATCAGGCTTTCCCCTGAATCACATCGCGCAGGTACAGGGCGCTGCGCTTGAGCACCCGGCGCTGCGTTTCAAAATCGACGTACACCACCCCGAACCGGCGGCTGTAGCCATAGGCCCATTCGAAGTTATCGAGCAGGCTCCAGACAAAGTAGCCCTTCAGCGGCACACCGGCCTCGATTGCCTGGCTTGCTGCTTCAAAATGGGCGTTCAGGTAAGCCGCACGTTCCGGGTCTTCCACCACCCCATCGGTTGGGGCCGGGTCCTCGAAGGCCGCGCCGTTCTCGGTGATGTACAATGCACCCGGCGCGTAGTCCTGATGCAGTTGAATCAACAGCTTGCGCAGGCCATCCGGGTAAATCTCCCAACCCATTTCGGTATAGCGGTCATGATCATGCTTCACCAGGTCGATGTGCAGCGGTTCCTCCTGGCTGTAAGCAGCCGTGTTGCGCGTGTAATAATTGAGGCCCAGGAAATCCGTTGGCACGGCTGCGGCGCGCACGGCGTCCAGGTCGATCCCCTCCAGCGCATCACCGACCAGCTCTACGATGTCCGTCGGGTAACAACCCTTATACAGTGGATCGAGGAACCAGCGCGCCACATACCCATCCTGGCGCTGCACTGCAAGCTGATCGGCCTCACTGTCGGTGGCGGCATCGAAGTAGTTGATGTTGAGCGTGATGCCCACTTTGGCGTCGGGCACGGCGCTGCGGATGAGCGGAACGGCTTTCCCATGACCCAGCAGTTGGTGATGCGCGGCTTTATAGGCCGCGGACAGATCGTGTTTGCCGGGCGCATGATCGCCGGTGTAATTCCCCATAAAGGCCACGACCCAGGGTTCGTTGAGCGTGATCCAATCCTTGACCCGGTCACCCAGCCGCCCAGCCATCAATGCAGCATAATCGGCAAACCACTGCACGCTGTCGGGATTTTCCCAGCCACCCCGGTCCTGCAACGCCTGCGGCAGATCCCAGTGATACAGGGTCACAAATGGCTGAATGTGGGCCTCCAGCAGCCCATCCACCAGTCGGTCGTAAAAATCCAGACCTGCCGGGTTGATCGCGCCCACACCCGCAGGCAGCACGCGCGGCCACGAGACCGAGAAGCGGTAGGCTTGCAGGCCAAGATCGGACATCAGGGCGACATCTTCACGGTAACGGTGCAGGTGATCGCAGGCCACATCGCCCGTATCACCGTTCATGACCTTGCCCGGCGTGTGTGAGAAGCGGTGCCAGATGCATTCGCCGCGCCCTTCCTCCAGGCCGCCGCCTTCGATCTGGTAGCTGGCTGTGGCTGCCCCCCACAGAAATTGATCAGGGAACTTCATGATGGACTCCTTACTGGTGTTGGTCGAAACTGCGCTGATGGTAGCATTGAACCCCCCGGCGCAACAGGTGAACTTGTTTCGAAACCCGTATAATAGAAG
>JAIOHO010000543.1 GCA_019912905.1 Anaerolineae bacterium | reverse complement strand
CGAGTCGAATGCCTTGCAGACGCTGGTCGATCTGCCGCAGACATTCCTGAGCGCCTGTGGCATCGCGGCCCCCGGCGACATGACCGGGGTCGATCAGTTGCCCGCCTGGACCGGGCAGGCGGAATCGGCCCGCGAGCACGTGCTGGTCGAGCATCATCATCAGCCGACGACGATTCACGTCCGCAGTTATGTCGATGCGCGTTATAAGCTCACGCTCTACTGCCTGCGGCCCTACGGCGAATTGTTCGATCTTGAAGCAGACCCGGGCGAAATCCACAACCTGTGGGATGACCCGGCAGCGGCGGACCTGAAGGCGGAACTGGTCTACAAACTCCTGCTGGCGGAGCTGGCGCGCGAGGAACCGCTGACGGATGAAACCCGCCAGTGGGCGAACAAAGCGGAAGCGATGTATACCAAGACGTTTACCAACGGCAGTTGGATGATCACCGTCGATCCGGCTCGCGACGTCTACGCGCTGCATGACGTGAGCCAGTATTCGACCCGCAAGCAGGTCAATCTATGGGATGATCCGGCCTGCCGCCGTGCCCGCGACCAGTTGATCCTGGCGCTGCAATTCGCGCGCATGGCCGCCGAGCCGATGTGGATGCCGCGTGTAGCGGGGGCGTGACGCGACGGCAAGTCGGTATGAGAAAGAATCTATTCATCGGTCATTTGGAAGGACCTGGGTGCTGAGTACAGAGTTCTGAGTGCCGAGGAAAACCGCTGCAAACGTGTGGTTGTGATGCATTAGCCCATACCTTTCCAGCCAACCGAATTTCATGGATAGACATGCAATCATTGGATAAACGAACAGGGGACTAGAATGATTCGTCGATTTCGGCAGCATGACCTCCGGCAGATGATCAACCTGGGTGGGGTGTGGGATTTTGAATTCCTGGGCGATGTGGATGTCGAGTCTGTGGACGTGAATGCCCTGACGTACCCGGACCGGATGGCGGTGCCGGGCGCGTTTGATGCCACGCCAGCTTACGCGGGCCAGCGGGGATTGGCCGCTTACCGGACCAGCCTCATTTTCCGCGATTCGACCCCGCACCGGCTGGTATTTTCCAGCGTGCATCACTGGTGCCGCGTGCTGGTCGGCGGGCAGGTGCTGCGCGATCATGTGGGTGGCTTCACCCAGTTTGCCGTCGAGGTGACCGCGCCGGAGCCGGGCGAAACGGAAGTGGTCGTGCTGGTCGATAACCGGCTGGATTATCAGCGCTGCCCGCTGCACCTGGATTATTTCGACTGGTATCACTTCGGCGGTATCACCCGCCCGGTGGAATTTCAGCGTCTGGGCGATCTGTGGATCGACGCGCTGCAAATCGTCACCACCGACTTTGGCGTGCGCAAGGTGCAGCTGACGCTGGATTACGCCAGCACCCAACCTGCCGGACCGACTGAACTGGTCGTGACCTGTGACGAACGGGTGGTGCTGAGTGAAAGCGTCGATCTGACGGAGGCGCGCGGGAGCATCGAACGGTCGCTCAAGCTGGAGGGTTCGTCACTGTGGTCACCCAGGGAGCCGAATCTGCATCTGCTGGAAGTGCGGCTGGGGGATGATGACTGGCGCGAACGGATCGGCATCCGGCAGGTGATGGCCGATGGGCAGCAGATACTGATCAACCACGAACCGGTGACGCTGTATGGGGTTAACCGGCACGAAGCACACCCCCAGTTTGGCCCGGCGCTGCCCGACCAGATCCTGGCAGCGGACGTGCAGCAGTTGAAGGATCTCGGCTGCAATTTCGTGCGCAGCAGCCATTATCCCGCCGACCCGCGCTTTCTCGACCTGTGCGATGAGGCGGGCATCCTCGTCTGGAACGAGGCGACCGGCTGGCAGCAGACGGTCAAGCATCTGACCGATCCCCATTATGTCCAGGCGGCACAGCGTAACATTGAAGAAATGGTGGCGATGTCGATCAACCGGCCTTCGGTGATTCTGTGGGGCTTACTGAACGAGAGCGACAGCACCCACGCCGCCAGCCGCCCGGCCTACGAGCAGTTGATCGGCTGCATCCGCGCACTGGACCCCAGCCGATTGGTGACCTATGCCAGCAATCATCCGTTCAACGACCTGTGCCTGGACCTGGTGGATGTGGTGTCGATCAACACCTATCCTGGCTGGTACATGGGGGAGATTGAGGACATTGGGCCGCACCTCGACCAGATTGCCGCGCATCTCGATGAAGCAGGTTTCGCGCAGAAGCCGCTGATCATCTCGGAAATCGGGGCTGGGGCGGTTCCGGGCTGGCGCGACTGGAACGCCACTCGCTGGTCGGAACAGTATCAGGTGCAGCTGCTGGATGCGGTGATTCGACACCTGTTCATCGACCGCGAACGCTACGCCGGGCTAGCCATCTGGCAGTTCTGCGACCTGCGCTCGTCCGAACTGGCTTCGCGCATTCTGGGGCGGCCCCGCGGCTTTAACAACAAGGGGCTGGTCGATGAATACCGGCGGCCCAAGCTGGCTTACGAACTGGTCAAACAGCATTATCGGAATCTGGGAGGGTCGTAAATGGGGAAGGGGCGCAGCATGCCGCGCCCCAGATGCTGATGTACTACGACTCGCGGATTTCCGGGCGCAGCACGCTGGAAAGAATCTGCTCGTAAATCTGCTGGCCGACGAAACTGGTGAGGATTTGGTCCATGGGAACCTCGACGCTGGCCGGGATCGTAATCTGGGCCGTGGCGACGAAGTGACCGCGCTGCCAGTAGGCGCGCCCTGTGATCACATCCGTATCACAAACACTGCCGGTGCGGGTGTAGACGGTCAGACCGCTGTCGCCGACGGTGCTGGTAAAGCCACTGGCGGTGGTGAGTTCGGCCAGGGCTGGGTCAGCCAGGGCTGCGGCGGCCTCGTCGGGCGAGGGGTAGGCATCCAGGCTGTAGCTCACATCCGCAAAGGCCACATTTTGCAGGTCGCAGGCCGTGTTGGTGATCGTGTTGGCGATCTTATATTCGTGATCGTGGCTGCTGATATATTC
>JAIOHO010000542.1 GCA_019912905.1 Anaerolineae bacterium | reverse complement strand
GGTAAAGACCGACCCTGATTGCTCGTTGGGTCACTTGACCCCCTCATCCCGACCCTTCTTCCCCGAATTCAAGGGAGAAGGACTAAAAGCCGGAGCGCCCCTGTGCGAGGGGTCAAATGGGCAATCTGCTTGACTGGCTGGCAATCAAGGTAAAGACCGGGGTTGCTATGGGACGCCAAAAGGCGTGCAGGGGATCGAATCCGGCTGCGCGCGGGCGAGTCAAACGGCTTTGGAGCTGAGGCTTCAGTTCAGGCTGTAGACGCGCGGCAGGTAATTCTGCTCGGCGGCATAGCGCATCAGGTCTTCGCGAAAGTCCGGGTGGGCGATGTGCACCAGCGCTTCGACTCGCTGGCGAATGGTGCGGCCCCACAGATCGGCGATGCCAAACTCGGTGGCGACGAAGTGGACGTCGTTACGCGTGGTCGTGACCCCGGCCCCCGGTTTGAGCTGCGTCACGATGCGGCTGAGGGTTCCCCCTTTGGCGGTGGCGGGCAGGGCGATAATCGTCTTACCGCCTTTGCTGCGCGCCGCGCCGCGCACGAAATCGAGCTGGCCGCCGACGCCGGAATAAAACGCCGGGCCTATGCTGTCCGCGCACACCTGGCCGGTCAGATCGACCTCCAGGGCGGAATTGATCGATACCATGCCGTCGTTCTGGGCGATGAGGAACGAGTCGTTAACGTACTCGGTCGGGTGAAACTCGAAAAATGGGTTGTCGTGGATGAAGTCATGCACGCGCCGTGTACCCACCACGAACCCGGCAACGACCTTGCCGGGATGCAGCGTCTTGCGTGCACAGGTAATCACGCCGGACTCGATCAGGTCGATGACGCCGTCCGAGAACAGTTCCGTATGCACACCCAGGTCCTTGTGCTGGGTCAGCTCGCGCAGGACCGAATTGGGGATGCCGCCGATGCCGGTCTGGATCGTTGCGCTGTCGGGGATCAACTCGGCGATGTGCCGGGCAATCTGCTGCTGGGTGGCGTTGGCCGGTTCCGGCGGCACTTCCGGCAGCGGATAATCGACCTCGATCATGTAATCGATGTGACTGACATGGATGAAGCTGTCGCCATGCGTGCGCGGCATGTTGGGGTTGACTTCGGCGATGACCATGTGGGCGGATTCGGCAGCCGTCTTGGTGACACTGATCTCCACGCCGTAAGAGCAGAAGCCGTGGACATCCGGCGGGCTGACCTGGATCACCGCGACATCGAGATGCAGCACACCGCGGCTGAACAGCAGCGGGATTTCCGCCAGACGAACCGGCGTGAAATCGGCCAGTCCCGCATTGACCGCGTGGCGCACGTTGGCACTGATGAACATGCTGTTGACGCGGATGTGCCCGGCCATGTCTTCCGTGATGCATTTGCTCGGGCCGAGGTCGAGAAGCTGGACCAGTTCGACATCGTGCAGTTCCATGTAGCGGCTGCACAGCGCGCGGGTGAAAGCCTGTGGCGAGGCGCAGTTGCCGGTCAGAAAGACTCGCTGGCCGGACTGAATTTTCGCGGCGGCTTCTTCGGCGCAGATGTACTTGGACTGCCAATTCATGGCTGGTTTCCCTTAAAGGCGGCGGTGACTGTTTTTTTGCACGGCATGCCGTGTCCCTACGACAGGATATGGATAGATACTAAACGGACATTCGCCGGAGGCAAAGTGGCGACTATCACCGCCACAAGGCGACGTTCAGCACAAACACAGCGTTCTCTGCGCTGAATGGGGGTGTTGTGATCGGGCATCCGGGGGGGAAGGGCCGCGCGGGAAACGCGTTACTTTTCGTCCCTGCTGGGCGGAATCAGTTCGTGGATGTTGTGTTTTACGGCATAGGCGGCAGCTTCGGCCCGGTTGGAGACGCTGATCTTTGCCAGTACACTGCTGACATAGTTACGCACGGTGCCTTCGCCCAGGTACAGCTTGACCGCGATCTGCCGGTTGGTCATGCCTTCGGCGACCAGCGCCAGCACTGCCAGTTCCTGCGGGGTGAGATCGGAAAAGGCGGCGGCATGCTGCGCTTCGGTGGCCTTGCGCATTTCGCTGAAGACCGTGGCTGTCATCGCGGGGTCGAGCATCCCTTCACCGCGGCTGACGCGTTCGACGGCATGGATGAGTTCGTTATCGCCAATGCGCTTGAGGACGTAACCCGAAGCGCCTGCCTGGATCGCCGCAAACAGCAGCTCGTCCTCGGCGTAGGAGGTGAGCATGATGACTCGGCAGCCTTCGACGGAGCTGATAACCTGTCGGCAGGCTTCGATTCCCGACAGGCCGGGCATCCGAATGTCCAGCACCGCCACATCGGGGTGCGCTTCTTTAGCGCGTTCAATGGCTTCTTCGCCGGTCGAGGCTTCCGCCACGACCCGGAAATTACCCTGTCGTTCCAGCAGTGCCCGCAACCCTGCCCGTACCACAGCATGATCGTCGGCAATCAGAATCCGTACCACTCTGGTCATTTTTGTTCTGCCACACCATGTAAGAAGCATTTAAAGATGCTACAATAAGCACAGGCTTCATTATAACCCAAGAAGAATCTGTATGAACAGTGACAAATATCCTGAACCTGATGAGCCGAGTGTTCTGAATCGGCTGCGTGAAATTGCCGAAGCGGTCATGTATGCCGCCGAGGGTGAATCGGAGGAGCAGGTGCTGGAACGCATCGCTCATGTCTCGCGCGAGATCGTCAAGGCGCGTTATGCGGCGCTGGGGGTGCCCGATGGCCGGGGCGGGCTGCGCTACTTCAAGGTGTCGGGCATGACCACCGATGAAATCCGCCCCATCAACCATTTACCCCTGGGACGCGGCCTGCTGGGGGTTATCATGCGCGATCGCGAGGTGCTGCGCATGGAGCACATGCAGGACGACCCACGTTCGGTTGGCTTTTGCTCCGGGCATCCGATCATGGATTCGCTGCTCGGCGTGCCTATTCAGGTCGGCCCGCAGCTGCTGGGCATCCTCTATCTGAGCGACCGCGAAGATGGTCAGCCTTTTAGCGAAGAGGATCAGTGGCTGATCGAAACACTGGCCGGGTATGCAGCCCTCGCCATCGCCGGTGCCCAACTCCGCGAACAGCAGAGTCGGGTGAGCACCCTCGAAGAACGTGAGCGCATCGGGATGGAACTGCACGACGGTGTGATCCAGTCGCTGTATGCGGTCGGGATGCACCTGGACCTCATGCGGTTTTCGGGCAATGCCCGCAGCGATGACCTGGGTGAAATCATCGGCCAGTTGAATACGGTGATTGAAGATATTCGCCGCTACATTCTGAATCTGAAGGCCACCCATACCGGAACCATTTCCGAACGATTCCGTGAGATGCTCGGTCGGCTGTATATCCCCACCGCGCTGGAAGTCGAGGTGAACGCGCCCGATGAGCCGCCGCCCTTTACAGCATCGACTTTCGAGTCGATCTGCCAGATCGCCAACGAAGCGATCAGCAATGCCGTGCGCCATGCCGATGCGACCTGCCTGAAAATTTCGACCGTCTATGATCAGCAGCGTTTCCAGATCATGATTGTCGATGATGGCAAAGGCTTCGACCTCGAAGCCGTCCGCGACCAAAGCGGGTTGGGACTGCGCAACATGCAGCAGCGGGCGCGCTTGCACGGGGGCCATGTGAGCATCCAGTCCGTGCCGGGGCAGGGCACCACCCTCACGATTACCATTCCGGTCAGTGCCCGATAGCGACTTCCAGCCCCTCTGAGGGCGCATTTTCCCCTACGATACATCCATCACCCTTATTCCCTGCCATTTCTCAGTATGGCGGGGGGTGCCCTTATGGTATTGATAGAGTACCGGTAACGGTGTTGTATCGGTAAGGATGGAGGCCCAGCCATGCTGGACAATATATTGGTGAGTGAGTGGATGTCCAGTCCGGTGCAGACGATTGCGCCAGAGACACCCATCAGCAAAGCCCATCAACTGATGAAAGAATTTGGCATTCGGCGGCTGCCTGTGATCGACAAAGGCAGGCTGGTCGGAATTGTGACGATTGGCGATGTGCGTGAAGCCAGCCCGTCGGATGCGACGACGTTGAGTATCTGGGAACTGAACTACCTGTGGGCACAGCTGACCGTCGAAAAAGTGATGTCCCGCAAAGTGCTGACAGTCAAGCCGGAGTCCTCAATCATTGACGCGGCCCAGGTCATGCTCGAACACAAAGTCAGCGGACTGCCGGTGCTGGATGCCACTGGCAAACTGGTCGGCATACTCACGGAATCAGACATCTTTCGGATGCTCGTCAAGTCGCGCGCATTGGTCGGATCTGAAAGCGAATAGCCACACGGCCCCTCCCAAAGGGGCCTCATTCTGGAGCTTCAACATGAACGTGTCGGATATTATGACCGCCAGCCCGGTCACCATCGACCAGAATAAGACGCTGCGCGTCGCGCTGGAAATGATGGAGACGGTCGGCTGTCATCATTTGCCAGTGACTGGTTATGATGGGCATTTGATCGGCATTCTGAGCGACCGGGACTGCCGGACGGCCCTGAACTCCCCGTACATTTTGCGGGAGCGCTGGCAGGATGACGAACTCGCCAATACGCTGCTGGTCCGCGCGATGATGACCCCCGCGCCGATCATCGTCGAACCCGATTCTCCGGCTGCCGAAGCTGCCCGCCTGATGTTGAAGAATCATATCAGCAGCCTGCCGGTCATGCGCAGCGAGACCCTGGTCGGCATCGTCACGACGTCGGATATTATGATTGCCTTTATGACGATGTCTGAGCGCCGCGAGTGGCCGGATCACCGGTCGATCCACGGCGAATAGACCAACGACTAAAAGTGGAATAGATTTTGGTTTTTTGTGTACTTTTAAAATCCCTGTTTTGATCCTCTTCTGAACAGCCGGGCTGGTTTCGCCCGGTCCTCGACAACCCTGACATGCCTCCTTGCGTCGGCCCTTCGTGAACCATCAACAGGTTTGGTTTGAGTTGTAAGCGATTTTATTGTGTGTTATGTTAACGGGGTCGTTCAGGTGATCTGCTGCAAAAAGTGATGGAGTGATCCGTTCAGATCGACCAGTGCGCAAACACCTGGCTTGCGTTCAATTACAGAGACTGTTTTGTTTCTACAAGGAGGAAGTATGCGAAAGAGGCTCATGCTTGCGCTGGCACTGATGTTGTTGATGGGTCTGCTAGCGCCGCTGACCACCGCCCAGGAACCGGTGATCCTGCGCTACCCGATCAACCCGGACCCGGAGCATTTGAACCCGTTCACCGCGACAACGGTCGCCATCGGCACAATCACCCGCAATATCTATGAAGGGCTGACTCAGCTTGATTTTAATACGAGTGAGCCGATGCCTGCCCTGGCTGAAAGCTGGGACATTTCCGACGACAACCTGACCTATACCTTCCACATTCGTCAGGGCGTGCTGTATCACGACGTCGCGGGTGTCGAGTGGGATAACGGCGACCGCGAGGTGAAAGCCGAGGATTTCGTCTGGACGGCCCAGATGTATGATACGGATGACGAAACCATTTCTCAGCACCCCGAACTGCTGGATGGGGTCGTTGGGGCCGAAGCCTTCCGCAACGGGGAAGCCGACTCGATCGAGGGTGTCCAGGCGCTGGACGACTACACCCTGCAAATCACGCTGGAGCAGCCGAACCGCCTGTTCTTCACCGCTGGGGCGGGGGGCCTGAACGCGGTCCCGCGCGAAGCCTACGAGCAGTTGGGTGACGCCTTCAATACCACGCCGGTGGGCACCGGCCCGTTCAAGTTCGTCGAATGGCTGCGTGACGACAAGCTGACCCTGACCAAGAACGAGGAATACTGGGACCCCGAACTGCCCAAAGCGGACGGTATCGAATATGTCAACGTGCCGGAAGATAACACCGCCCTGGGCATGTATCGCAACGGTGAACTGGATTTCCTGTTCAGCTTCCCCAGCGGACAGCGGCAGGCCGTCATCGACGAATTCAGCGACCAGTTCCACGAAATTCCCGGTCTGAATGTGCGCTACTTTGGCTTCAAGATGGACACCGGCTTCTTCTCCGAAAATCCGCTGGTGCGCCAGGCCTTTAACCACGCCTTCAACCGCGACCTGGTATGGAACGAACTGATGGAAGGCGCGCGCTACCCGGCGGACCAGGGCGTGCTGCCGCCGTCGATGCCCGCTTCGACGCCATCGGTCCAATATGATTATGATCTGGAAAAAGCGGCACAACTGCTGGAAGAAGCCGGGTTCCCCAACGGCGAGGGGCTGCCGGAGCTGACGGTCTACATCTTCGCCTCGGCCCGCGACGAATTGTCCTTCCCGGTTTTGCAGCAGGATCTGGCGACGCTGGGCGTGACGCTCAACATCGAGATCGAAGACAACTCGACCTACTGGTCGCACATTGGCGAAGATGAGGTCGTGATGTTCCTGAGCGGTTGGAGCGCGGGCGTCAACGATCCGTCCGACGTCTTCAACTTCCTGTTTCTGGATGCTCGCGACGACACGCATTACGACAATCCCGAAGTCAACGACCTGCTGCGTGCGGCCATGACCGAATATGACGCCGACGCGCGCAATCAGCTTTACCAGCAGGCACACGATCTCATCATGGCCGATGCGCCCTGGATCGTGTCCGCCTACAGTAAAGTCGCCTGGCTTCAGCAGCCGTGGGTCGAGGGTTTCGAGCCGTTCGGCGGCGGCACCTACACCGCTCGGCTGAAGTACGTGACCAAGAGTTCGTAAGCTCTACCGAACGTGAAGGGGCATCGTTTGGGTGCCCTTATCCAATCATCTATCCGGCGCAGGGCAGTCCAGTGGGCTGCCCTGTGTCTTGTCTGGACTTACGACCTGTGCTAATGTGACAGCCGATGAAACTGCCGCGGAGGATGGAGCTTGACCAAGTACGTAATCCGCAGACTGCTGCAAGTAATCCCGACGCTGTGGGGGGTGTTTACCATCCTGTTTGTGATTGCCTACCTCATGCCCGGGGACCCGCTGCGCGCGGTGTTGGGCGAGCAGTATCACCGGCTCGAACCGTCGGTGGTCGAGGCGGCGCGCGACGAACTCGGCCTGAACGATCCCTTCCACGTGCGCTACCTCGATTTTTTAGGGCAGATGCTCAGTTTTGACCTGGGCTATTCCTTTATCCTCAAACAGCCAGTGATCGACGTCATTGGCTACCGACTGCCGCGCACCATCCAGCTCATGTCCGGCGGACTTCTGGTCGGGGTATTGATCGGTGTCACGGCGGGGGTGTTGGCCGCCGAGCGTCAGAATACCTGGACGGATTATGGCTTGATGATTGTCGCCCTGATTGGCGTGTCGATTCCGGTTTTCTGGCAGGGTTTGCTGGCTCAATTGTTTCTCACGCAGGACAAATATGGAATCGCGCTGTTCCCGGTGGCGGGTTATGAAGGCGGCAGTATCAGTCACATGATTCTGCCATCCCTGGTGCTGGGGACGAGTCTGTCGGCGACGCTGGCGCGGGTGACGCGCTCGGCCATGCTGGAAGTGCGCGGGCAGGATTACGTCCGCACGGCACGCGCCAAGGGCCTGCCCTGGTATGCCACGCTGATGCGCCATCAATTCCGCAACGCCCTGATTCCGATCATCACCGTGATCGCGCTCGACATCAGCGGCCTGTTCACTGGGTCGATCGTTACCGAAACGATTTTTAGCTGGCCTGGGTTGGGCCGGGCGGTGGTCGTCGCCATCGAGCGGCGCGATACGCCGGTGTTTATGGGCATCCTGGTTTTCGGCGCGCTGGTGTTTATCCTCATCAATCTGATCACCGACCTGTTATACGCGGTGATCAACCCGCGTATCCGCTACGAATGACAGGGGGCTGGCTGTGAGCACTGGAGAAAGCAGGGTCGCCACCCTGCAAGCGCTGCCGGAACAGCGGACATCTAATCGGATGCGTTTCTGGACCTCGTTCCGGCGCAGCAAAACCGCCATGATCGGGCTGATCATCGTGATTTTGATGAGCGGTGGCGCGCTGCTGGCCGATTCGATTGCGCCCTTCGACCCGATTGAGCCGCATTACTCCGACCGGTTGGTCGCTCCCGGCGGACCTTACCTGCTGGGCACCGACGAATTAGGCCGCGATATTTTCAGCCGCCTGCTGTACGGCGCGCGCATTTCGCTGGTGATCGGGTTGATCGCACAGGCCGTGTCGGTCTCGATTGGCATCGTCATGGGCCTGCTGTCCGGCTGGTACGGCGGCTGGGTGGATGACGTCATCAGCCGCTTCACCGAAATCGTCTGGGCGATTCCTGGCCTGATGTTTCTGATCGTCGTGGTGACGATCTTTGAACCCAGCGCGCTGACCATTTTCGCCGCCCTCGGGCTGATCGCCTGGCCCGGACAGGCGCGGCTGATGCGCGGGCAGGTGCTGGTCGTCAAGGAAATGGAGTACGTCGCGGCGGCTCAGGCGATGGGCGCATCGACGGCGCGCATCATGTTCCAGCACATTCTGCCCAATGCCATCGCCCCCATGATCGTGGTGGCGACTCTGGGCGTAGCCGGTGCAATTTTGACCGAATCGACCCTGAGCTTCCTCGGCCTGGGCATCAAAATTCCCAATCCAAGCTGGGGCACCATGATCGACATCGGGCGCAATTACACGACCAATGCCTGGTGGTACGCGATCTTCCCGGGCCTGGCGATCATGATCACGGTGCTGGGTTTCAACTTCATCGGCGACGGCCTGCGTGACGCGCTTGACCCCACGCAGTACAATTGATTGAGGACTGGTCATGATTCTGAAATTGCCTGGTTTGGCCCTCAACCCCCGGCCCCGCGTGGGGGCAGCTAGCTGCCTTCAGTCGAGTTTGGCTCAACCCCTCTGCGTCCCTCAGGGCGAAGGGGAGAAAAGCGCCGCTGAAAATCTCTCTCTATGAGGGTGAGGGCAGGAAAGGCGATAAAGGTTCAAAACGATATATGACTGCCTCTCAACTAATCCAGAGGGATTGGCCTGATCGCGATGACTACCTCCTCACATCCCCTTGCGCGCTTTAAAAAACCGCTCCTCCAGGTGTTGACCATCGCCCTGTGGCTGGCGACGGTTGCATTAGGGTTCTGGGCGGTGGTGACCTTTCTGGAGGGGGTTGATGCGCAGATTCTGGCGTTCACCTTCCAGAAAATCGAGAATCAGGAAATGGGACTGACAACCAGCAGCGGGCTGCGACGCGTGGTGAATTACGGCACGATTGCCATCGGGATTCTGGTGTGGATTGGGGCGGTCGTGATTGGCGGGATGGAATATCACTTCAAGCGGATCGGCAAGCGCAGCTCCTACCGCGTCTTTGCCTGGACGATTGGCATCGAACTGGCCCTCCTCGCCATCGGCACCCTGCTGCGGGCCACCTAGCCGCAGGCGGGATACATGCCGCCCGACCGCGCGGCCTGGGCTGCGGTGGAATTCGGCATTAACGATTATAATCGGTGGGCATAGACAAGCGCCTCATGCAGGAAATAAAGCTTATGCCCAGAATATTGATTGCCGAATGTAAACAGGAAGTCTCCACCTTTAATCCCCACCTCAGCCACTATGCCGACTTCGACATCAGCCGGGGAAGCTCTATCCTCGACCTGCACCGGGGCCTGCCGACCGAAATCGGCGGGGCGCTGGCGGTATTCGAGGCCGCCCCGGAGATCGAACTGGTGCCCACCTACAGCGCCCGTTCAATTACCTCCGGCGGGACGCTGGGCGCGGCGGATTTCCGGCGCATCGCCGACGAATTCCTGGCCGCGCTCCGGGCCGCGCCGCCGGTGGAGGGAGTCTATTTCTCGCTGCACGGGGCAATGGCGTCCGAAGACGAGTTCGACCCCGAAGGCTACCTGCTGGCGGAGACCCGTCGGATCATCGGCGAAAGCATCCCGGTGGTCGCCTCCTTCGACCTGCACGGCATCCTCACGGACCGCATCTTGCAGCACTGCGACGCCATCACCGCCTTTCAGACCTATCCCCATGTCGATTTTGCGGATACGGGCGCGCGCGCGGCCCGGCTGCTGCTGCGCCTGATGGCTGGGGAGGTGAAGCCGGTCATCGCTAAAGTCGAGATTCCGGCGCTGGTGCGCGGCGATGAACTCATCACGGCGACGGGCCTGTTCGGACAGTCGATCCGCGCGGCCCAGGCGATCGAGCAGACTCCCGGCGGACTGGCGGCAGGCATGTTCATCGGCAACCCTTTCACCGACGTGCCCGATCTGCGTTCTAACAGCTTCGTCATCACCGACGACGACCCGGTTACGGCGGAGCGTGCGGCGGTCAAATTAGCGGCAGATTTCTGGGAGGTGC
>JAIOHO010000541.1 GCA_019912905.1 Anaerolineae bacterium | reverse complement strand
CGCCTGCTGCATTCGCTCAAGCTGACGGTCCAGCGTCTCATAATCATACTGCGTGAGTTCTGCATTGACGCCCAGGCGCGGAACCTGATAGGGAAGGTCGGCATCGCGGGTGGCATCCACATACCCGCGCAGCTGAAAATCGCGCTCAGCGGCGGTCGCCAGCGCCGTGGTCAGACTGCCAAGCAGCACAAACAGCGATGCGATAAAGAGGATGACACGCCGGATCATAATGTCCAGACAGGATTTGACGCGCCGCCGTCCAGAGTCAACTGATGTGCCACCATCGTTTCGACATCCACGATCCACAGGTTGCCCTGATAGATGCACGCGATTTGCCGCCCGTCGGGACTCCAGGCGAGATTTTGTGCATTGAGGCCGGCCTGTCCGTTCGGCGGAAACACCAGTCTCCGGTTGCTGCCGTCGCGGTCAGCCACCATTAGGTCGTATTCCGCCTGGGCATTGATGCTGTTGGCGACATCCCGAGCCTGTAGATAGGCCATACGCCCAGACGGGAATTCATTGCCCGGTACGGTAAACAGCGGGGAATAACGCGGCGCGGCCCAGATGCCTGTATTCTTGAACACCTGCGCCTGGAAGCTGCCCGCCTTATCCGTCACTGTGACGTGGAAGACCGGGCTGAGTTCCGCAGGCTCATTGCCGATTGGCGCACCATGCGTGGTCGTCAGCAGCAGATCATCATCCGGCGACCAGGAAAGCGTTGAGCGCCACGACCAATCCGAACTGGTATTGAACAACGGATATTGGAGCAGGGGTTGAAGATCGCCTGTTTCCAGATCGACCGTACCGACTGAATCGGCGCGCACCCAGGCCAGGCTGTCGCCGTTATTGGACCAGGCGAAATTGGTTCCCCACCACCCATACAAACCGCCCGATGAGGGTTCCAGCACTTCGGTGACACCGAGCGTTTCGCCGGTTTGCGGGTCCAGGCGCATCGTCCACAGATCATTAAACGCCTGCCAGCCCGGTGCGGTCTGACGTGCTTCACCGGTGGAGTAGCTGATAAAATTCTCGCGGCCCGGAATCCAACTGGCCCACAGCACGTCCTCTGGAACTAATTGTATCGGCTCCAGATCTCGGGTGGTGTCACTCAGCATCCACAACTGATTGAGGAAATTCTCCCGGTCACTGTTTCGGGTATCCCGCGTAAACATCAACTGACGGCCATTGCTCGACAGGCTGAACACCCGCCGATCGAGATCGCTGCTGGTGGTGAGTGGCCGCTTGGTGCTGCTGTTACCGCTCATCGCCCAGGCATTCCTGTTGTTGATGTACGCCAGTGTTCCGACCACAGGCACAGGGTCCAATTCGCCGGTTGGCCCGACATAAATCACTTCATCCTGAGACTCGGTCAGCACCACCCGGCTGATCTCCACCGGGTCGCGGCGCGCGCCGTCTTCAATCAGCAGGCGATAACAGATTTCTTCGACTCCGTTGAGGCCGGCCTGCCCGAGCAGTTCTTCACCAGGATCAAGACCTTCATTCAGCACGCGCCGAGTCTGGTAGGGAATCTCCTGTTCCTCACACTCAGTCTGTTCCTCAACCCGCACGACGGTGACGCGCATGCCATCTCGGATTTGCGTAAACTGCGGTGGCTCGACCCGATCCAGTTCCCCAATCTCCACCTCGGCGTCGCGCAAAAACTCCGCAACGGTGACGGGGACGTTATATTCATAGGTGAGTTCGCGGCCATCAGCAACGAGGGTTACCAGAAAGGATGGCTGCTGCTCGGTTTGCGCGCAGGCGGCGAGCACCCATATCAGGAGAAATGCAGGTAAACGTTTTTGTCTAGCCATAGGTCCAGGATCATACCCTAATTCACGGGACATGCCAGTGGAGGCCCTGACACGTGTTGTGTAGGGCCTCCGGTGTTAATCGCTATCCGGCAGTCGCATCAGGGAAAACCTGGGACCGCAGGAGATCGAGGATAGTGAGGACGTTGCTGTTGCGGGTGTTGCTGGCGTAAGTGCCAACGGCATCCGGTGACAAAATCCCCGGACCTGAGGGCGATGTCGTGGGTGATGTACCCTCCAGCCCATTGTTGGGCAGTTGACTGTAGGCGCGCCAGAGGTTATAGATGGGAATCACCGTTCCATTGGCTGCTTCTACATCCTGTGCCGCCGCGATGATCGCCTCATTGATGGCCCGGACTGCATCGGCATTATTCGGATTCGGCTGGATCGTGGTGACCACTGGAATGACACCATTATCCAGCAGCACCTGAAGGACTTGCCCCATCGTGGCCCGGAAGGTGCCGGGGTCCGTCGCTCCCACATCGTTCAGACCGATGCTGATGACGGCCACTGACGGTTGCACCAGTCGCAGCTCACAATCCAGCGGGGTTTCACCTGAGTTACAGTTTCCGCCGCTGCGACCTGGATCGAGCAAGTCCTGAATCCGCCAACCCTGACTCACCGCGGCACTGGCATGATCGAAGCTGCTTCGACCGTCGCCCAAATCGATCTGGTTATACCAGTCGATGATCGATTGCAGTTCCGGTGCGCCGGTATTGAGTCCCGGATCGGCGAAGGGGCGAATGTAGCCGCCCTGGACCGCCATATCCCCGCCGATAACCGTGAAGACTGCGGCGCGTTTACCTTGAGCTGCGCCACTATCAAAAATGGTACGCAGGCGGTTGCGAACCTGCTGCGATGCGATTTCAGGAAGAATCGGGGTTTGATCGACAATGCTCGGCTGCTGCGGCTGTTCAGCGGGAACGACTCCGTAGCTGGCCTGAGCCGTGTTCTCTCCGCCTGGACCTGTGGCGGTGAGGAACACCGGGTAGTTGCCGGGAGCCGCGTAAACATGCTGAGGACTCGCTTCGGCACTGAATTCGCCGTCGCCGAAATCCCACTGATAGCTGGTGACGTCGCCGGTGGTGGGGTTGGTGAACTGGACCGGCTGGCCGACCGTCCCGGTGGGCGGGGCTACACTGAAGCCTGCCACCGGCGGCTGAGCGGCGGCGGCCACGCTGTAGCTGGCCTGGTCGGTGTTCTCTCCGCCTGGACCGACGGCGCGCAGCATGACCGGGTAGTCGCCCGGCGCGGTGTAGGTGTGCTGCGGGTTGACCTCTGCCGCCGTGGTGCCATCGCCGAAATCCCACTGATAGCTGG
>JAIOHO010000540.1 GCA_019912905.1 Anaerolineae bacterium | reverse complement strand
CTTCTGGACCTGTGGAATCTGTCCAGCCAGATTTTTGAGACCAATCTGCGCTTCGAGGACATCGTCGGTCTCATCCCGTTTGCGCTCAATTTGCAGCCGGGCATGATCGAAAACTTCGCATTGGTCCGCACCTATCATACGACGCCCTGGCAGCCGCCCAGCGGCGAATTCGTGCAGCTTCCGGTTGAGGACACGCTGCGCCAACTGCTGGAAGATTTCTACCAGCCGCCGACCGACAGCCAAGTTCGCCTGGACGGTGCGCAAATTCGTGTGCTGAATGGGACGGCCAATGCCAATTGGGATCGGGTCGCGGCCAGCCGCCTGGCCTGGGATGGACTCAACGCGTCGGCGGTCGGTTCAGCCGATGCATCGGATTACACCGACACGGTCCTGATTGATTATGAAGGCGGCTCGAAGGGCAGCAGCCGCGGCGAGATTGCCAAAATTCTGAATGTGAAGCCAGAAAATATCCGGGTAGAGCCGGATCCAAACCGCGAAGTCGATTTTGAGGTCATCATCGGCAGCAGTTACAACTCGTGCACCTTCGGTGTGCTGCCGGTCGAGGGCTGATCTACTCGCCTGGACTGCTGTCTAGTGGGTTGTCCACCAAACGCAGGAAGCGGTAAACTGGGCCGCTGTTGTCTTCGATGATTCCCTGGCTCTGCAAAGCCGCGATGACGGCCCGCGCCTCCGCACTGGACACGCCAAAGATGTCGCGCAGCGGGTTGACCCCCACCCAGCCCATATAAGCCGCCAGCGTCATCGCCTGGACCAGCAGTTTCTCATCCGCTTCGTCACCGGAGAGAATCTGGGTTGCGCGCGCGAGGATGCCCGCACGGGTGCGGGTTGGCAGAGGGCCGGTGGCGCGCTGTGGGATTTCAGTCGTGCCCAGGCCGCTGCCTTCCAATTCCGGCAGCAAATCGGTCAGGCCAGTCCGGTCGCGGGGTCGGGTTTCGCGGGTGCGTTGGGTCGCCAACTGCCGCCAGTAGCTGACCAGGTTCTGCATGTCCTGATCGCTGACCGTGCACAATTCGATTGGTGTGACCTCCGACTGGCTGCGGTTCATCATCAGCGCGTCCACGAAGCGCAGGGCGGTATTGTGCAGGTACTTCAGGCTGTCAATCAGTTCCGGTTCGGCTGCGGAGCGCATCACCAGGCGTGTTTCCGCCACGTCCGCCATCAATTCGGGTACATCCTCCGATCGGTCGGCGGTAATCAGGGTATGCACACCGACACGCCCGCCGTTGATCATGAGGTCGTAAACCGCCGGGGACCAGGCTTCGCTGGTGGCCTGCCATTCCGGGTCGGAAAGTGAGGACAGCAGGATGACGATGTGGGGAAGGGGGGCTTCTCCCCGATTGACCAACTGATTGTTGTACTCTTGGATGCTGTTAGCCTGTGTTTCCGCCAGCCACTGGTGGCGGCGCTGTACTTCTTTGACCATGCCATCCAGCAGGCGGTGACCATTTTCCGGTGTATCCAGCAGGCGTCCCAGCGCGTGGGGCGTATGAATCAAATCTTCAAAAAGCTTGCTGCTGCTGCCGAGCAGGGCGATGCGCAGCTCTGTAGGTGTATTCAGCATAATCAGCGACAACAGGATTTCCGCGATAAGATGGCGCACACTCGACTGTGGCCCGACGGCCAGCAGATTGCCGATGCCTTCCAGGTCGCGTACGATGGCCTGCTGTTCCAGTGTCACACCGAGAATGATCGCGAGCGTCGCCTGATTGTGCTGGAAGGTATTGCTCAGCAGAACCTGACGCAGTTTGATCGGCTGATGCTGGGGTGTGCGCAGCAGGATACCGATTGCATCGGGCGTATCTGGAATCTGGTTCATGAAGCCCAGTGTCCAGTCAGGATGTTCATCTGCCAGCCTGCCCAGATTGCGGCGGACGTCGTTGGGTGTGGGCGGCTTGCGACTGCCGCGCCGGGGTACCTCGGGACGTGCTGCATACAGGATGTGCGACGGCGACGGACGGATGTCCACAATGCGAATCGGGGTTTCCAGATCCGCCAGACGCTGCTGGATCTCGGCAATCTGCTCTCGCAGGACGTCTTCGCTCAGCAGCGGGGCCGTTTTCTGAATCAGAATGTCGGCCATCGCAGGCGTCAACCAACCGGCATCATCGCGCCGGCTGAGTAATTGAGGCATGTCCCCACCCTCCAGATGTCGCGTTTCTCAATCACTTTACCCTGATCTTAAATTGACCGCAACCAACCATCATGCTAGGCTAACAATGGTATCTATACAGGAGATCCATATTATGCGGGTCCGACACTGCCTGCTCCTTATCCCGATGCTGCTGCTGACGGCCTGTGCACTGGGGGAGGGACCTTCGCCGACCCCCCCCCCGCCGCTGACTGTCGGGCCGCCGCCTACGTTGACCTTTTCAGGCGACTGCGTCGTCAGCCGCGAACTGGCCGATTGGCTTCAATATTCCACCTACTATGTGACCCGCTTTACCGAACTTCTCACACAGGCGGGCAGTAAGCGGGCAGGCGAAATGTACGAGGATGTGGTCATGATGAGCCGTATGCGCGACGATTTCGGCGGGATTGCAACACCGGACTGCGCTGAACCGGCGCAGCGTTTGATCGTGGTGACGATGACCCGAGCCATCGAGAGCTTTCAGGCGTATGTGAACGGCGAATCTAGCAGCCTCGACAATACCGTTGCAGAGGCGCTGGGTCAGTTTGATCAGGTCAACGTCATCCAGAAGGATTTGAATACGCGACTCGAAGCGCAGCTTCGTGAGCAGCAGACAGGGCAGTAGTGGTCCGCATGGCGAGATCGGAAGCTCGCCCTGAGATTATTGATCCACGGTGGTCGGGTCGAAGGCGTCGCGCAGCCCATCGCCCAGCACATACAGGCACAGCACGGTCAGGAAGATCATGAAACCGGGCCAGAAAACCAGATGGGGGCCGCGTGTGAAAAAAGTCTGGGCATTGGTCAGCATGTTGCCCCAGGTCGCGGTTGGAGGTTTCACGCCGACGCCCAGGAAACTCAAACCTGCTTCGACCAGAATGATCACGCCGATGTCGATTGCCAGATTGATCAGAATGATCGAAATCAGATTCGGCAGGATGTGCGCGAACATGATTCGGATTCGGGTTGCGCCGATCGCACGGGCGCTGATGACGAACTCCCGCTCCCTCAAGGACAGGGTTTCACCGCGTACCAGCCGGGTCGTGCTGGTCCATCCCAGGAATCCGAGGACGATAATCAACGTATTGTCATCCGGCGAAAGGATGGCCGCGATGATGAGGATGATGAAAAACAATGGTATCGAGTTGATGGTCGTGATGAGCCAGATGGTGATGTCATCCACGATGCCGCCAAAATAGCCGGTCGCCAGGCCAAGCGATACGCCAATCACCAGCGACAGGAACGCCGCCAGGAAGCCGATTTTGAGCGAAATCTGCCCGGCATAGAGCAGCCGCGCCAGGTGGTCGCGCCCAATGTCGTCCAGGCCCAGCAGATGCCCGTCCACTCCCGGCGGCAGAAACGAAGGACCGACGATGCTGTTCGGATTGACACCGAGCAGCTGGGTGATAATGGGCGCGCCATAGGCGGACACCGTCAGCAGGAGCAAAAGGGTCAGGGCAATCATCGACAGCCGGTCGCGCCACAAACGGCCTAACGCCAATTGGAGCAGCGACGGGCTGGCATAATGCTCGTCCGAAGCACCTTTAAGGTTGGTAATGTTGGATTCTGCGGCCATGAGATTGCCTACGATTAATGCAGACGGATGCGCGGATCAATCAGCGCATAAAGAATGTCGGACAACAGATACCCCAGAATCGTTGCGACTGCGGCGAACAACACCACCGCCATGACGACCGGATAGTTCTGCTGCGTAACGGATTCGACGGCCAGTCGGCCTAAGCCGGGCCAGGCGAAAATCGTTTCGGTGATGGCTGCGCCGCTGAGAATGCCGGTAATGGCCGGGCCAAGGAACGTAGCAATCGGGATCAGCGCGTTGCGCGTGCCGTGCTTGAACCACACCACGCGTTCCGACAACCCTTTGGCTTTTGCCGTGCGGATGTAATCCTGTGAACTGACATCCAGCAGGGAGGCGCGCATAAATCGTGAAAAGCCCGCAATTTCCCCGGTGGCGATCACAAACGTCGGCAGGATCAGATACTCCAGCCGCTGCCAGACTGGTGGACAGCCGCCGATCAGCACAGGCCTGCATTGATTGCCCATCGGCAGCAGACCGAGGCCGGTTCCTCCAAACAACAGCAGCAGCATCAGCCCTAGCCAGAAGACCGGGATCGCATTAAAAACGACGGACATGATGCGGGTCAAATTATCAAAGACGCCGCCCCGTCTGACGGCTGCCAGAATGCCGACTGGCAGGCCCACGACCAGGCCGACCAGCAGCGAGGATACGCCGAGTTCCATGGTGGCCGACACACGTTCTGCGATGACGCTCAGAACCTGGCGTTTGCCATGATAAAACGATCGGCCAAAGTCGCCGCGCAAGACCCCTTTGCCCTCGCCGGGTGCTTCAGGTTCGCCATCGCCGTTCGCGTCGAGCGGGATCAGGACCGCGTGATCGGCAACGCCATCCCCGTCCTCATCCCATCGCATCCAGTCATCGCCCAACAGCCAGCGTAGATACTGGATATAAAATGGGTCGTTCACGCCCAGCCGGGCTGCTAATTCAGCACGCTGTTGCGGAGTGACTTTGGGGCCAAACGCCAGCGCCTGGACCGGTCCGCCAGGAGCCGCGAGCATAATCATGTAGGTGAGAATGGAGATCCCAAACAGGGTTGGAATCGCCTGAAAGAGACGCCTTAACGTGTATTTGACCATGAGTAACCTTCCCGCCTGAGGAGGTAGAACCCTCTCGACTTGCGCCGAGAGGGCAAGCTTTCAGGTGTGACTTAGTTTGCGGTCTTTACAGACCACCTGTCGACGTTCCAGTACATCTGGGCGGGGTAGGGATCGAAGCCATCAACGTTGTTGCGCACGGCGTAGAAGCCGTTGCGGACGAACAGGAAGATGTACGGGGTATCTTCCTGGACGATCTGCTGCGCCTGGGCATACAGGGCCTTGCGGGCTTCGGGATCACAGCCGGGAAGCAGGCGGGCCTGCTCGTTGACTTCGTTGAACTGGGCACTGTCATAGGAGCCGCAGTCGCTGCAACCGCCAACGACGTCACCAGCCGGGGTCAGGATCTGTAGGGCATCCGGGCGATCAGGATAACCCTGCTGCCACCCGAGGACATAGGCGTCAAACGTCTGAGCATCCATGATGTCGAGCAGTGAAAAGAATTCCAGGGTCTGGATTTCGGCCTGCACGCCGATCTTCGCCCAATTTTCCTGAGCGATAGTGATGATTGCGGTGCGGCGTGCGTTTTCTTCGTTCGTCAGCAGTTGGAAGCGGAACTCGGTGCCGTCGGCGGT
>JAIOHO010000539.1 GCA_019912905.1 Anaerolineae bacterium | reverse complement strand
CTCCCGGAAGCCCATGCCAGGCGACCTGATTCTGTTTGGCAGGAATGATCAGCCACCAAGGGGATTCTAATATGGATGCCCTAGAATATAGAATGGATCCCAGGGAGATTTAATGCGCCATCTCGGACCCTTTTTGATGATCGTACTTCTCAGCCTCGCCTGTAACCTGACGGTCACGCCACCCACGGAAACTCCCCTGCCCACGCCTGAGCTGATCGATTCTTCACCTCTTCTGGCGACCGCCACGACTGCCCGACCGACGTTGCTGCCCTTACCGGATCTGCCAGCGACAGCGATTCCCGTCACCAGTATGCCCACGCTCGGCGATCTGTGCGACGTGTACATGACGTATTCGGGGGCACGAGCCGATAACAAACTGAGCCTGCGATCAGACCCCAGTACGACCGCCATCCAAATCGTTCGGGTCCCCAACCGTGTGGAGGTATTTCGGTTGCCCGATTCACCGGAGGTCGAAGCCGAGGGGTATCACTGGCTGAATGTGATTTATGTGGCCTCACCGCAAATGCGTTATCAGGGATGGATCGCACGGGACTCGTTCGAGGTCAACGGGGTGCGGGATCCCGCAGTTGCCACGCTGCGGCCAGCCGGCACCCAGGATTCCTGTTAGTCTCAGAATAAGAGCAAGCCCGCTTAAGATCCTGTATTGATGAAGCGGAGTAGGCTGGCGATGGAAGCGCAATCATCAGGAGAGAGAAAAATCGGCCCGTCTCTGCGGGCCGGGTTGGGATTAGTGATGATAAGGATTTGTGCTAATAATATCCTATTGGCAGAACAAAATTATGGCCCATTTGCGCCACTTTACGCAAGAAAATTCGCGATCCCCCTGCCCCAAATGGACATGCTCTGAATCTCGATTTTCTGGGATATGGTATTCTGTATGCATAACAACCGGGCACTCACGAAAATGGCGTGCCTGGACGGGCCACCACTCGTCCGCCTTTGGCGCGCCTGAAAAAGCCCCCTACCCCGGAAAATTGGGGCTCTGAAAAGGTCTGGAGCCGCAGCCAGCTGCAGCTCCAGGACGGGAACTATCCCTGCGACGGGGTTCTGGACTGGCGCCACACCTGGCGTGGGATCGCCCACAGCGATCCGATCCAGAGCACGAGGAAGTTGAGGGTGCCCCCAAACTCAAGCCAACTGATGAGAGGCTGCAGCACCGCACTCAGATTGGGCGCGAGAAAGGGGTCGAGATTAGCCTTGAGGTATTCACATCCCCAGATGGCGCTGGCAAAACCAGCCAACAGCAGCGGCGGAACGGCCAGGCCCTTGCTCGCCCGGAGCACGCGGGCTGCGGTCTGTAACGGAGCGGGTTCAGGAATGGGGTCGGCGGCTGGAATCCAGAGATGCGTCGACGTCTCCGCCAGGGGCCGTTGGGCCTTATCCATCCATTTTCGCAGCAGATCTTTTGGGTCCGAACTTATTTTCAACTGGTCTGAAATTACCCTGGTGAACGCCTTCTGCGCCTCAGATGGCTGGAAGGTGATCTCGGGGGTCCCGCAAGTAGCCAAGGCCTGGTCATAATCGCTGCGCCCGCCAAGCAGCAGCGCAGCAACCCTCGAAGGCCGTGCGTCGATCGTGTCGACAATTTCCTGCCGATCGAGCCCCCCAGTCGCACCGTTCTCCCGCGAGGCATGCCAGAGGCCCAGACCAATCCAACCAAGACACTGAGCTGCATATTTTTCGGGATCAGTCGTGTTAAGATCGATTCGGGGTCGCGCCCTAAAATGGATCTCGCGGAACTGGGCGGACGACCAATTCCGGAGTTTCGGGGGGAGAACCTGGGGCCGTTTGCGGAGCGTGTCCCACAGGTTTTCCCACCACACGGCATCCAACTGCATCTCTTCCGGCGGCAAACCACAACAAGACATTTGATTACGCACGACACGACCTTTCATACAATAAATCACAAATACGATAGTTACTACGCATTACATAAGCAGACTATAACAGCACCAGTGAAAACTGAATATAACCATTCTCCACACCCCAGTTGCCCCACAGACCGCCGCATGCTACACTGGGGAAATACAAACGGCCCGCCAATGTGCTGGAACACATCGACGAGCCTAAATGAAGCTAACCGGGTTAGCGGTCGGCCCATCTAGAGCGTATTCTAACGTAACGCTTGCTGATTCGCATGCCCCGGTTGGCTTCACTGACCGGGGCATGTCTGTTTTCCCGACCGGCATGCTCCGCTTCCCTGTCCTGTATCAAGGAGCACGCACATGCCTGTTGAGGAACTTTCCCCACCACCCACTGACCTGACCCCCTCGGTCAATTGGGTCGCCGTCTACCGCCTGCTGATCCACATGAAGCGGGCGCTGGACGAGCAACGCCGCCAGAGCGAGCCGCCCCCGGCAGCGGGCGCGGCACCAGCCAGCTCGTCCGCTCCCGCCCCAGATCACTCAGGAGGCAGCGATGTGTCCGATTGAGCTGTTTCCCATGGGCAAAGCCGCCCACTGCGCCATCAGCGCGGAGGGCACCCTCAGTCTGCCGCAGTCCGTGATGGACGCGCTGAACTGGCAGGTGGGCGACGAAATCGCGGCCAGTTACATCCCCCGGCCGATCACCCTGCTGCTCCGGGCCGCACCGGACGGTCATCCCGGATACAAGCTCTCTTATCTGAGCCGCAGCCCGCGCGGACGACGCGGGGGCAAGCTCACCTGCCGGGCGTTTACCAACCACATCCTGCGGCGCAGGGTGCCCCTGCCCCAGCGGCAGGTGCCCCCGGCCCTCCTGACCCACAGCGCCTACGAGCTGGCCCTGCTGTTGGAGCCGGTGCCGTGGATCACCGTCGAGTGCAGCATGACCGGCTGCCAGGCGGTGCCGGCCGACCTCACCGGCGTCTACCAGCTGCTGGATGGGGATCAGGTGCCGCTGAAGATTGGTGAAGGGCTGATCCAGGCACGTCTGCGCGAACACTTACTCGACGAACCGCTGGTGCGCCTGGCGCGGATGCTGCAGTACTATCCGCTGCCCAAGGACGACAGCCGAATTCTGGAAAAAGTCCTGCTGGCCTTATACGAAGCCGAGCGGGGCAGCCTGCCCATGTTCAACGCGATCCGGGCCTGATCCGCCAGGTGTCCGCAGCTTGTCCGCTCCGGCATGGTGGAATGATCGGACAATGAGAGGTGCTGCACATGTGGATAGTTCCTGCAGTCCGCAAGTGACGACCCATTACCCGATTCAATGATGACAAGGGGGACCGATGTCCAACAAGACCCAACAACGGCAGCCTGATGCGGCCATTCGGAAGCGGCGATCTCCGCCTGCTGGCAGACGGAGCCCACCGGCGGCCCGAAAAAAGGCTGCTCCAACTCAGTGAGGGCCACAGCCCGATCAGTAAACGGATGCCGCTGACGGAATCAGCTGTCTCAGATATGCGGCAGGTCGTATCGTTATCAGGTAGACAAGGGCCTTGCTTCGGTCGTATGTGATAGAGTGACCTACTATGCACCCCTGGGTTCAAAATCTCATGCCACTTAACCTATATTCCATTGATTTCGTTCCGGATCCGCCAATCCTCCTTCCGATCCGGTCGATCAACTGGGCCGTGAGGAGACCGCATCAGATGCTAACGGGTGCTCCTCACCGAAATCCTTATCTCTGCTTTGTGACCAGGGGAATACTCACCTGGATTGTGTTCGGTTCGTACCAGTCCGCACCGATACCGTTGTCAACAAGTTGCTCCCTTTACCTCAAATTTACCCTATCAAATGACGGCTGGAACTGGTGGGGAGTTGCGCCCGCTGGGCTGGTTCGAGGTGGTGGCGGCCCTGCGCGCCGTGGGGCTGCTGGCGCGCTAACGCGCGGATCCGGTTGATCTCAGCGGACCGGGGGCTTCCGGACTGGCGATTCGAGGGGGGACACCCCTCGAAAAGGCGGGGCCGGGGCCCCCGGTTCTGTTTGCTTCGTCTGCTCACGCCAGGCGATCCGCGCCGCGGTGATGAGGAAACCGGCCGGGCGCTGCACCCTCCCCTTGCCCGCATACCATTTCAGCTGCTTCAGGCCCTGCTCCACGGCGGCCACCCCATACGTGTCGACCAGCCGCTGGGCGTTGGCCTGGCTCAGGCCCTGAGCCGGGTCCACACGCAGGCGTTTGACGGTGCGGTAGACCTTCTCCACTAGCCGTGCTTCGGCAGCGCGGTCCCGTCCGGGTTCGGAACACGGTCCTGGTTGGGGCTGGCGTGGGCGGTCCGGGAACCGGTTCCGGATGGTCAGGTTCGTCTGGGGCAGCGCGCGAGCGGGCGATGCGCAGCCTGGCGCTGAAGCTGCGCTGACCCGGTCCCGCGGTCGGAAGGCTTCTCCGGGTACGGCTCTGAGGGCTTGACCCGGCTGGATCGGCGGGCTGACCTCCGCATCGGCGTACCAATAAGCGTTCACATCCTGCTGCTTATAGACGACGGTGTGCTTCCAGGCCAGCAGTTTCCGGGCAATCTCACGTTTGGCCGGGTAGCGCTTGCCCGTCTCGTCTTCGAGAAATGTGCCGGGCAGGTCGAGGGCTAGCGGGATGTCGCTCAGGTTATACCAGGCGATGGTTTTCTCGGCGTAGCAGTGGCGCACCTGAATGGGAATGTCGCGGTTGTAGGTGTCCAGGGTATCCGTGTCCACGCCCAGGCGCTGGGCCAACCAGCGCCGCGGGTACCTGCCCGGTCGGCGGCGGATCAGTTCTCGATGGGCGGCCATGCGGGTCTGTCTGGCCGAGACCAGGTCTTCCTCGGTCAAGGGGTCGCTGCCCGCGTCCAGCACACCCAGTTTGCGGCACAGGTCGGCATTGGACGGCAGCCCATAGTGGGTTGGTGGGCGATGGCGAGGACTTCTTGTTGGTTTTTCGGGGCTACCATTCGCATGAATGGTCAGGCGGTTGGCCTGAAGCTCATCAGCGGTAGCCTGTTTTGGGGGGGGACACGGGGGGCAAGGCTCCAGGAGGGCTTCACCGGTGGTGGTCGTCGCCTGAAGTGCGGCCCGGATCGACCACTGGCCGACCTGCCCCGCCAGGGCTGCGCGCATCTGGGCGTAGGTCACGGTCTGCCCAGGCCGGAAACCCGCCAGGCGCAACCCTTCGATCACCCGGACGGTATGGGTGCAGCCCATCTGGAAGAGCTGCTCGCGGACGGCATTCGGCAGCTGCTGGACCTCCGCCCTGCCCTGCCCGACCGAGGGTCGCGGCGGTCGGGCGTAGACACTGGCGAGCGTGGCCAGGGCTTCGCGACGGCGCTGGTGCGGCGTTTCCGGTCGATGGGAGCTGCGGGTGGGCTGATTCACATGGAGAGGCACGAGCAGCTCGCGGGCAATCTGAGCCGGAAAACCGCTGTCGCGAGCGCGGCGAGCCGCTGCAAACAGCGCCTCATTGCGGCTGCCGTGGGCGGCAGCAGACCGATACTGCGTTGCGAGGCCCGAAGGCCTGAAGACGGCGGGATGCGCGGATCTGAAGATTTCTGGGGCGGTCGCGATTTCGCCCGTGGAGGCCGGTTCCTGCGACGCGGGACTGGCGACGGCGGGAGACGTTGCCAACGCTGAGATAAACGCCTGAATGCGGGAGAGGTCGGTGGCGCTTAGTGACTTCGGAGGCTCATTGCGGATGACCGTGTACGTATGTCTGCCGATCTTCGTAGGCGGTGCGACGACGTAGCCGCCTTCGGCTTTCAGGTCGATGCCCGGCCCTTTCCGGCTTGGGACAGTCTGCACCGTGCGGAAATACAGATGGACGCCACGACGCGTGCGGACCATGGACGTCGATGCCAGATCCGGGCAGACCTGCCGGAAGTGGTCGAACCACTTCCGATCGTCAAAGTCGAGGACGATCAGGCCGGAGACCACGCCGGTGACGATGGCGAGGCCGGTGTAGCCTTGTTCGACGAACCAGGTATGCAGCTCGTCCGGTATGGCCCGGCGCTGCTGGTAGATCGCCCAGGGCACGGCGGCGACTTTGGCGCGCTCTGGGTCGGTGTGGACCGGGATTACGCCAAAACCATTACAAAGATAGCCAAGCGCAGCCTGATATGCGGTTAGAGAACGGTTCGAATTTCCAGTGTTTGACAAAATTTAACATACCCCTGACAGGGATACGCTTGCCAACGCTGGAAACATACGCTATGCTTAGGGCATCAACCGTACATTACCAGGGCGCTCAACTAACGTGCCCTGCTGGTTAGTTTGAGAGCCTTCTGCTTGCTTGGCCGCGTGAGAAGGCTCGTTGTCTTTATATCAGCTATGGGTTACGGACAAATGGCGCTTTCGAGCGCTTTTTCTATTTGTATGGCCGACTCCACTACTCCGACTCGATTTCCATATATCTGCTATAGTGTGACACCTACTCTGGTGTCATCCGGAAATTATGCTAGTGGGAATTATCGTACTTTGCCAACTTCACTCGGAGCTCAATGATCTTTTCATTCAGGTTTTCAATCTGCGTTTCTCGTGTCTGAAGTTGCTCTTTATATGCTTCGGCCTGTCCTACCGCCTTGTCTCGTTCTGTCCGTAGTTCTTGAACCTCCGTCTCGTGAATTTCTCTAAGTGCAACCAATTCTTTGCGCAAAGCAATCACGCTATTCTGTTCACGTGAAGGAGGAGAAGCAGCCTCTTTAGCAAAATCTACGTCTTGTAATAAATCACCACGCTGTCCACTCGCCAGTGCTGCATGGATGGACTCATATGTAAAGCCCTGCCTCTTGAGTTGTACGACCAGAGAGAAAACCTCAAGATCTTCGTCAGTGAAATTTCGCTGCTGTCCTGTCGGTGGATTGGCGGTCGGGCTCATGTAATGACTAAATTCATCCGCATAGGTACGAACCGTCTGTGGACTTACGCCAAATCGTTCAACGATGTCTTTAGTCTGATACATGCCTATACTCTAACCGGAATCGCCACGTGGCGCAACCTTTCGCCACGTGGTGGCTTTTAATGAGTTAATATAATTTTGCGCTTAGCGCAAGTCTGTGGTAGACTGTGTCACATAGTGACAGATTGGAGTTAAGGCACTGTGTGACATGGCGGCAGATCGCTATCGCTTGAAATATGAGTTCTGGCTGGAACCTGGTAAACCAGAACACGATTCAGTTGCAGACCGAATAGAGCTTCTTAAAAGTGATCGACAATTTTCGAGTGTTATCCGCGATGGAATCATGATTATCTCTGAGCTACGACAGGGTAGAGTAGCTCTTCTTCTACATCTGTTTCCCTGGATTAAGGAAGAGATTCAGAAACAATCTTCACCACAAGAATCTGTTTCAGAAAATAACAATCTCCAGCGTGAAATTGCCGAGTTGAAGCGGCTGATATATGAACAGAAAACTCTAAGTCAAGAATTTTCGATCAGTGAAAAAGGCAATCCCCAAACTCTGGCTTCATGGTCGAAGAACAGACTCGTGGGAAACGACGAGGATGATTTGATTTTGCCTCTGAAG
>JAIOHO010000538.1 GCA_019912905.1 Anaerolineae bacterium | reverse complement strand
GCCAGGGGTCATGTTCGCGCCCGCGCCGATGAAGGCCGGATCGTGCTCGTTTCACAATGGGCTGGTGGCACACGGCGCGGGCGCGAACATGACCCCTGGCTGGCGGCGGGCGATGACCTGCGCCGATATGCCCGATGGCAGCAGCCTCAACGGCCAGAAAAACGTCCTGCCGGATGCCATGGTCGCGCGCCTGAAAATCGGCGATGTGCTCGAAGATGACGCCCAGAATCCATTGATTTATCACCAGTCGAAAGCCTACATCACGGCGTAACGGCGCACGGGCAGGCTGCAACTGCCCCTGAATCGAGGCGCTCACGACGGACTATCCGATCGATCGACTGGTTTGCACCTTAACGCTCTCGCTGCGGCACCTGAGTCCGCGCCACTTCCTGGCTGAGTGTTTCGGGGCGGGGTAGGATACAGCGTATGAGTCGGAAAATGAGAACACAGTCAGAAGGTAAACGATGAATTCGCGCGTGCCAATTGTCATTGATACTGACACCGGGACCGATGTGGACGATGTGCTGGCGTTGACGTTCGCATTGGCGTCGCCTGAAGTTGATCTGATCGGCGTCACTGTCGTGGATGCCGATGTGGATACCCGCGCGCGGATTGTGGCACGCCTGCTTGGGATGGCCGGTCGCCCGGATATTCCCGTATTCAAGGGGTTAGGCAGGCCGCTCGGAGAAGGCCGAATGCCAACCTGGTTCGGGCACGAAGGTAAGGGGATTCTCGACGTCGAATGGTCCGGCGAAGAGGCCACCATTCACGATCAACCCGCACCCGACTGGCTGATCGAACAATCTCACACACAGCCCTATCATCTGGTGATGATTGGCGCATTCACGAACTTCGCTGCCGCGCTTCGGCAAGATCCCGGTCTGGCGCAGCACCTGCCGCACTGTACGGTGATGGGTGGGATGGTCCATGCTGAAAGCTTCGGGCCGCAGTGGAAAGCCTTTCTGGATGCCGCCGGATTCACACCCGCCTTTCTGGATCACAACACCGCCTCAGACGTGGAAGCCGCGCTGATGGCCGCCCGGTCTGGCATCCCCATGACGTGGGTGACCGCCGAGCTGACCTTCAATACGCCGCTTCACCGCCATGCCATTCAGGAATTCAGGGATACCGCCACCCCGCTGGGCGAAGCGCTGGCAGCCATGATCGCGGTCTGGAACGAGCTTCCGTTATGGCGTGACATGCGTTCCGCCGTGTTCCCGCCGGATGTGGTGGCACTGCTTCACGATCCGCTGGCGCTTTCTTCGATTTTCAACGGAAACTGGCTGGAATTCAGCGCACACAAATTACGATTTGCCTCTGAAAATCAACTTTTCCGTATCATGGAAACCGATGAAAATGCCGAGGCGACCCATCAGGTCTCGACATCGGTCGATCAGCAGGCCTTTGAGGAATTGTTTGTGACGCGCGTGACCCAGTTTCTGGATACCTTATCCAAAAACCGGGAATAGTCACGTCGAAACTTCGCATGTGGCAGGCGGTGCCGGATAATTCACTCCGGATGGACCCACCCATTTTGGGGTGTTGATTCGATCCTCCGGCTTATGCTACAATGTCTGAACCGACCTGATTGAAGCAGGAGTAGGACCATGTTCATCACCATCAGCTTTACCACCGGGTCCGAGGTGGCCCGCTTTTCTCTTATGTAGCCCCGCACAGCCGCCGCGCGCCCCCGCTTCGCGCCGCTTTTCCATTTCTCGGTAAACTGCAAAGTCTGATACAATCGGCCCGTTTGAACCGGGTATTTTATGTGCATCCTGAATGGGCGGCTGCCGGGCGGCCCCAACCGGTGTGGAAAGAGCGTGCAACTGATGACTGAACGATACAACCCCAAAGCCTTTGAATCCTACTGGCAGAAAAAGTGGGAAGATGACGACCTGTACAAAGCGAAGGTCGATTGGACGCGGCCCAAGCATTACGCGCTGACGATGCTGCCCTATCCCAGCGGCGACCTGCATATCGGCCACTGGTTCGCCATGACGCCGTCGGACGCCCGCGCGCGCTACATGCGTATGAAGGGCTTTAACGTGCTGTTCCCGATGGGCTTCGACGCCTTCGGGCTGCCTGCCGAGAACGCCGCTGTGCAGCGCGGCATCCATCCGGCCAAGTGGACGTATGCCAACATCCAGCGCATGCGCGGCCAGATGCGCAGCATGGGCGCGATGTTCGACTGGGACCGCGAAACCGTAAGCTGCGACCCGGATTACTATAGATGGACCGAGTGGTTCTTCAAGCAGTTTTACGAGCATGACCTGGCCTATCGCGGCGAGGCGCTGGTGAACTGGTCGCCCACGCTGCAAACTGTGCTGGCGAACGAGCAGGTCATCGACGGCAAGGACGAGCGC
>JAIOHO010000537.1 GCA_019912905.1 Anaerolineae bacterium | reverse complement strand
GATCATAACGGCTGACCCAGTCCCGGAACGTCGCGGCGGGGATCATCACGGCTTCCGCATCCTGTTCGACGGTGGCAATCGCCGAAAAGGATTGGTTCGTGAGGATCGCGTTGGCCGTCATGATGCAGGATTCGCCGGTGCCAAAGCGGTATAGGGTGATTTCGCGGCCTGTCTCGCCAATCTTGTACACTCGAATCGCGCCTGTCAGCAGCAGCGCGATGGCATCCACCCGGTCCCCCTGCATGAACACGTCGCGGCCAGCCGGGATGCGGGCATAGTAGGCCGCCTGCTGAAATTCTCGAACCATCTGCGGGTCAGCCTGAAGCAAGACAGGCAAATGGCGAGTCACCCGAGCGAGTTGTTCCTGATCGATCATGAGCAAAATTCCTGGCAGTGAATCTAGCTTGACTGGTTGCATACCTGGTGGGCGAAAGGACTATGAACCTCAGCCGATCAAGCGGGCAATCCCAAAGGCGATCAACGCCGCCAGCCCGCCGACCAGGGCCGTCTGGAACGCGCCGCGCAGCGGATTCAGGCCGGTCAGCCGCCCCTTGATGTAGCCGAAGATAAACAGCGCCGTCAGTGTCGCAATGACGGAGACGGGTAAGGCGGTCTGCACGTTGGACAGCAGGATATAGGGGCTGAGTGGGATCAATCCGCCGAGGATGTAGGCGGCGGCGATGGTCAGGGCGCTGACGCGGGCGCGGTTGGGATCAGGCGCTTCCAGGCCGAGTTCGAAACGCATCATAAAATCGAGCCAGCGGTCTTTGTCCTGGCGGATGGCGGCCACCACCGGGCTGATCTGGGCATCGGTCAGGCCGTAGCCCCGGAAGACGTCGGCGACCTCGGCAGCCTCCGCATCGGGCATGGTATCGACTTCGCCCGATTCGCGCAGGCGCTCGGTGTCATAATGCTCGGCATCGGTGCGCGCCGCCAGGTAACCGCCCAGGCCCATCGCAATCGACCCGGCGGCAATCTCGGCCAATCCCGCGGTGACGACGATCACAGCCGCATCCACCGCGCCGGACAAACCCGCCGCCAGCGCAAAGGGGACGGTCAGCCCATCCGACATGCCGATGACCACATCGCGGACGGTTTCGCTGGCGGTAAAGTGCCGCTCCTGATGCCTCATATGAACCATGTCAATCCTCGATTCTGCCTACGAAACGGGTCTATTGTTTCATCAGCCAGTCCATTGAGGCGATGCGAGCAGCGCCCCGACCAATATGTGGGTGTCCACAGTCAGGCGATCAGGGAATGAAAATCAGACACGTCTGCTGATTGGTGGGGCAGGTGGCGATGACCTCGCCGCTGCGCACCACGTCGAACGAATCGGTATTCAGCCAGAACTGGGCCGGTGGGCCGACCAACTGCAAGCCGTACAGACTGCCGCAGACCGCAGGCGGCTGGCGATTGCGCGAACTGACGCTGCGCATGCGCAGGCAGCTATCGACCGGCATGCGCTGATACAGGCTGGCCCCCCAACTGCGGGCGTTCCAACTGCCGCTGCCGCTGCGGAAGATGATCCCTTCGAGCGACAGGACATGGCCGGATTGGTTATGCAGCGTAAACGAGACGTTATCATAGAGCAGCAGCACGTTGCCGGGGACGGCGCTGGGCGGAACGGGTGTATCGGATGGAACCGGCGATGGCG
>JAIOHO010000536.1 GCA_019912905.1 Anaerolineae bacterium | reverse complement strand
GGCAAAACGCAGAATACGATTTCCGGCTACGAAAATGGAACTCGAACCCCGCGAACTGAAGAAATGCCCCAGGTTGCCGCGGCTTTGGACCGACCAATTGCCTATTTCTTTGGCGACGACTTTGCCGATGAAGAGATCATGGGCTATGTGCATCAGCTCACGTCGCCCTTTCGCGCCGGTCTCATCATCCAGTTACGTCAGATGGTTGTCCTTCAAACAGACCTGATGAGTCTGCTTCAGCGTGACAAACCTGATGCGGATTTGAATGAAATCAACGAACAGGCCAAACGCTTTGTCGAAGACAACGCCCAGGACATGGGCAGCGAAATTCAGGCAAACTTCGAAAAGGAAATGAGAGACCGGGTATTCAGGAAAAACAAGCAGGACTGAGTACTGGGGAATTGATCCGAATCTATTATCCCCGCAAATCCCCGCGTTTGGATTGGATGGTATAGTCAGGATACTTGCGGTAAACCAGCCGCAGCAGATCATTCAGGCCCAGATGACCATACGCTGCGATGATGTCACGGACACTTTGACGGAGATTGTCCGGCAGCGAAGTAAGCTGACCGCGAATGGCATCGGCCTGATCCGCTAACGGTGCGGTGTAATCCGCGCCGCTGGGCGTATTGCTTTTCTCTCGCGTTACCAGCCCTGCTGAAACCAGCACTTCCAGATCGTCATAGACTTCCTTCGAAAATGGGCCATAGTCGTAGGCATAGAACGTGTACCACTGCACGGGCTGGGCCGGAGCTTCCATGCCGAACAGAAACGCATACTTCATCAGCGGCGTGATGTTGACCGGCTCCGGTTCGGGCAGAGTCTCCATTCTGGAGGCCGCCACCAGCAGATCGAGCAGGATGCGCTGCCGTTCGGCGAGTCCGAAGGCGTCGGCCAGCGTGACCTGGCCGACTTCCAACTCCCCTTTGAACGCCTTGTCGAGGATAGACGGCAGCAGCGCATCAAGTTCGGCAGAAGTCTCAGCTTGGAGTGCCATAAGACTGTCAATCCTAAATTGCAGATGATCCAAGTACGTTACAACCTGTTCTTGCTGCTTGTAGGGAAGGTCAGGGAATGGCAATGGCGACAGTATACGAAGATTTATGTTCTTTTGGGCACTTTGAGGCGCAATATCCTCAAGGTGTGTTCGAAGGTAACCGAGATAATGATAGATAAATTCAGAAGAGTAGCCGCGCTTTGGGATAACTGCAACGATGCTATCAGGTACACAGCAGTCAAAATCCAAAATTCCTACCGCTCCTATAGTCGCCGCGATACTAATCAGCAATGTTCCCTTCGGAAATTTGCGACTGATTGCCATACCTTCATCGTTAAGGGTTTCAGAATAGCTGGTGATATATTTGCCTGCGGATTGGATTTCCCCAATTTGTATCCAAGGGTGTTCACCACCAAAAAAGCGCGGATCATTTCTGGGACGGTGCGAAAATTTGCCGCGCTCAAGATCGGCAACAGCGCTTAGTTTTTGAGTTCTGCCCTCTAGTGCACGTTCAAATATTCTTGCCCGTTCAGTAATAATCAACGCCTTAGCCTCCTCCATCGCCTGCTGACGCAAACCGCGGGCTTCCACGATCCGGGCGGCGAGGGCCTCAATCTGCGCGACGATGCGGCGCTGCTCATCCAGCGGCGGGAGGGGTATTTCTATCTCAAGAAATTGTTCAGGCCGAATACGATTTTTGCCGCTAGTACCGAAAGATTTCTCTTCGCACCATTGCCAGAACATCGGTGTTTTTGACATCCAGTGCAACCAGCACGGTTCAAGAAGCTGATAATTGGGAATGAATGTTGGAAATTCGCTGCCACCATAGCATCCCGCAAGTTCAGGCGAAACAACCGCAACGCTCCCATGTCGTGCCCAAATTTTGTTTATGACAATGTCATCCGTCTCGATACGAGACAGTTTCTTGTACTGTGTCTGGCTCCCATCAACAGCTTCTCGTTCATAAACACCCTCGCCCCACCACTTCACACCGAACAGCCGGTACGTCTTACCCGGTTCAGGTGATTCAGAGCGATCAACCGGTCTCAAGAAATTCTTGAGCGGTACGTATGGATAGTGGCTAGCCATTTGCATGTTAGCCAACAATCCCTCTAATCTCATTCATGATGGCGACGATACGCCTCTCCTTGGCGATAATACTTTCCACAAGCTCTTCTGGCGATCTATGCTGAAGTGCCTCAGCACTGTTCGGGTTGTTAATGTCGAGATTCACCGACACAATGTTTTCATTGTCGTCATATTTGAGTACGTCTTCCACGCGAACTTTCCATGCTCGCTCGTTCTCGACTCGGTTGTTCCACCACTCAAGGCAATCCGCGAAATCTTCGTACCGCATGGGCTTAGTTTTAGTGTAATTTCTGAGGCCAGCCGGCAGAGGCTGTTCATAGTACCAAATCTCCTTCGTCGGGCCAGTGCGGTCAAAGAAAAGGAGATTCGTCTGAATGCTGGTGTAGGGCGCAAATACGCCGTTTGGTAGGCGAACGATCGTATGCAAGTTGAAACGATCTGTAAGCAGATTTTTCTTGATTCGCGCTGCCACGCCATCTGCAAATAGCGTACCGTTGGGCACGACCACCGCCGCGCGGCCCGGTGTCGGCTGGCGTTTGAGCTTGCGCATGATCAGTTGCAGGAACAGCATCGCTGTTTCTGACGTTTGCATATCAGGAGGGAAGTTGTTGAGAATGCCGCGCTCCTCCTCACCGCCGAATGGGGGATTGGTCAGGATGATGTCCACGCGGTCACGGTCGCCAATGTCGTTGAGCGGGAAGCGCAGGCTGTTGCCGGGGTCGATCTGCGGCGCTTCCAGCCCGTGCAGCAGCAGATTCATCTGGGCCAGCAGGTAGGGCAGCGGTTTGGCCTCGCCGCCGTAGATGCTCTCCCATTGCAGCACCTGCCGATCTTCCACCGATTTGACCTGCTGTTGCAGATGCTCGTAGGCTTCCGCCAAAAACCCGCCCGTCCCGCAGGCCGGGTCGAGCACGGTTTCGCCAAGCTGCGGATTGGTGACCGCCACCATGAACTGCACCATCGGGCGCGGCGTGTAAAATTCGCCGGAATCCCCCGCCGAATCACGCATCTCGCGCAGCATGGTCTCGTACAGGTGACTGAGGGTATGGATTTCCTCGCTGCTGGTGAAGTGGATGCCGTTCACCTTGTTGATGACATCGCGCAGCAGATAGCCGTTGACCATCCGGTTGATGACGCCGTTGAATACCGTGCGGATCACATCGCGTCGCCCGCTGCCATTGGCGCTGTGCAAGCTGCGCAGATAGGCAAACAGGCCGAGGCCGCGTACACCATCGGGCCGCACCGCCTCGTCCTGATTGACGAACTGGATCAAAGCGTCACCGGTAATGCCATCTTCCCGCGCGGCCCAGTCCCGCCAGCGGTAGGGCCCTTCGATGGTCGGGTGGAAATCCTCACCGGTCAGGATAGCTTCCTGCTCACGCAGCTGCTCCATATCGTCGAAGAACTTGAGGAACATGATCCATGTCAACATCGGCAGCCGGTCGAGATCACCGTTCAGGCCTTTGTCTTTGCGCATGATGTCCCGCGCCGATTTGATGATGCTGTTCAACTGCTGCGCGGTGGTGGCCTGCTGGCCGTTGTTGGCGTTGGGTTTGCGTGGCATCTGACTCGCTTCTTCAGCTAACGATTGCATTCAGGAAACTGCGATGGATCGGGAGCAATCCCAATCTGGCTGTAAGGACCATCCACATCCCTATAGATATTGCGGTCAATCGCATCAAAGATACCCTGCTGCGACACATTATCCCAGTTGACTCGCTGCATGGTCTCGTATCCCATTCCTGCATTATCAGAGCACTGGCGGCCATCACGGGTCCATGAAACGGTAACCAGGAAGGAACCTGCTCTCTCTGACGGCATGGCTCCAGCGTAGACGCGCAGAGCTTGTTCTATTATGCTTTTAGCGGTCGCATAGTCCCTAGGCCCGTTTAGCTCCACATCCACCCATGAATCCAGCCGCCCGCCTGAGCCTGATATGAGTTCATCGCCAATGCCTGATACCGTACTTCCCTTTTGCTTCAGCGCTGCTGCCATCTGCTCTCGGTAGCAGCTCACAAGCTGGGGACCAGAACATCGCGTGATCGGGATGCTGGTTGGCGTTGGCAGAGGCGGCGATGCCGGTAACCGAGAATCCGCAATCCAGATCATTATCACAAAGAGGCCAAAAGCCAATGCGAAAAGAAGTATCAACGGCATGCAGCCGCCTTTGCGCACCTTCTTTTCTGGCTTAGCTCTCGGCGCGATCTGATCCAGCTTTACGAGCCATTCACGCGCCTTCGGATGATCGACCTTTTCGAGTATTGCCCGTGCCTCATCATACCGCTTGGTTTTGATGAGTTCGCGGGCATATTCCATCTTGGTTTTTGGGGTTTGGTCGCGCAATAAGGTCATCTTCAGTTCCAAAATCGTTCGCAGTTAGGCTATGTACAATAGCTTCTGCAAATGTTCCACAGCGTTTCGTAATTCGTTGGGGCCGCCGAAAAACTGTGCAATCTCCAGCACGTTGCCGTAATCCGAAAATGGCTGCACCTTGAGTACGTTGCCCAGATCGAACTGGTTTGGTCCATAAGCGGCGTATATTTCCAGCAGCAGATATAGAATCTCCCGCGCCTTGGAGGTGTATTGCTCGAAGAACTTGCTTTCCGCAATCGTCACCCGGTCCACACGTTCGCGTCGGGTCAGGATCGGTGCTTTGAATGCGACATGGCATAGTAGGTCAAAGGGGTCCGCGTCAGGCTGGCTCACGACGTTGGCTAATTGGTCGAAATCTATACCACGCTCGGAGAGCATTTTCACGATCTGGTTGCGCTGCTGCATATCCGTCCATGCTTGCCGCATCAATTCGGAGGAAGGGTACAGCGTCCGTACCTGTTCCGCCGTGTAGTCTACCAGCTTGACCATAATCTGCTTGCCGTGTTCGTCGAGCAAGTAGACCATCTCGGCGGCAATGTCCGCATGACCCTCATCCACATACAACTTGCGTCGTTCCAGTGGCTGGTCGCTCAGGTCTGGCGGTTGCACGTCCCCGGTCACCGGTTCGTTATCGGGGTTATCCTCACGGCCAATGACATTACCTTCGTCGTCAATCTGCTCCTCGGTTACATGCGCGGGGAAACCATCGAATTCTGGGTCGGCAAACAATCGTGT
>JAIOHO010000535.1 GCA_019912905.1 Anaerolineae bacterium | reverse complement strand
CATCCAGGGCGGGCCGTACCCGCGCATGTGCCTCGCGCCGCACAGCCGCTGGCTGGTCTATACGGAAAATCGGTCGCTGAAAGCCGTGCATCTCGATACACTGGAGGAGCGCACGCTGATGGCCGACGTGGGCTGCGAGTGGGAAGTTGGCTATCCCAGCATTTCGGCGGACGAGCAGCAGGTGATTCTGCCGCTGTCGCCCATGCACCCGGAAGTGGCCGCCGGGACGCGGGTGAGCAAAGCCTATTTCGAGCATTTCGCCTCCGGCCAGGGCATTCGGATGCGGCTGATGCAGGTGCCGCTGGCGGGCGGCGCAGCCAAAATCGCCTATCAGGAAGACGGCTGCCGCTCGTTTCACAGCCCGCACTCGCCGGTCGATTCGGATCTGGTGCTGCTCGACCGCGATTTTCCACCGCGCTTCTGGGGTGGCAGCGATGGCAGGACGACGCGCATCTGGAAATTGCAGCTTTCCAGTGGCGAATTGACCGAACTGAAGTCGCAGGACGCCAACTGCTTTCAGGTCCACGCGGTCTGGTCCTTCGACGGCCAGCAGGTGATGTATCATGGCCGCAGCGCCAGTGGGGGCTACTTTATTGGGGTGTGCGACCAGAACGGGCAGACGGTGCGCGAATGGGATTTCACTGGCGCGGGGATGTACGGGCATGTGGCGGCGATGGCCGACCGTCCGGCGATCATCCTCGACGGCAACGTCAGCGATAACCTGCTCACCTGGCTGTATTACGACGGTGTTCAGCCGCGCATCGAAGTGATTGCGGCGCATAATACCCAGTGGGGCACCGTGCTGGGGCAGGCGTCACACCCGCATCAGTTGTGCTCGCCGGATGGCCGCTGGATTTCGTTCAATACGGCGCAGCGGGGCCGCACGGAAGTGATCGTCGTCCGCGTCTGAGTGCCGGTTCGCGTTATAATAGAGGGATGGATTCTCAGCCGGACCGCCCCCTGACGCTGTACACCATCGGCCACAGCCACTGCGCGCCGGATGAGTTCATCGCGCATCTGATTCAGCATAGCGTAACCGTGCTGGTGGACGTGCGCAGCGTGCCGTTCAGCCGCCGTTTTCCACATTTCCGCCGGGATGCGCTGCGCACCCTGCTGCACGAACATGGCATCCGCTACAGCAGCGCCGGGGAGAAACTCGGTGGTCGTCCGCAGGATGAGACGGTGTATGTCGATGATCATGTGGATTATGAAGCCGTCATGCGCCAGGCGTGGTATCGGGACGGCATCGCCCGGCTGCTGGAAATCGTCGCGGAGACGGCGCAGCAGGGCGGTCAGGTAGCGATCCTGTGCAGCGAAGGCGACCCGCGCCACTGCCACCGCCATCACCTGATCGCAAAATCCCTGTTGACCGATGAGGCATCCCTGCGGGCGACCGACCAGCCGGTGCAGGTGCGCCACATCCTGCGCGACGGCACGCTCGAAGCGCCGCTGGCTGCTGCGGAATTTCGCAGCACACCGGAACAAACGAGGTTGTGGTAATGCCCTATTCGACTGCCGAGCAAGTCCATAAGCTGCTGGTCGGCGCGCGGCTGCGCTGCCCCAACTGCGAGCAGGGCCGCCTGTTCACCGGCCTGTTTAATATGCACGCGACCTGCCCGGTGTGCGGCGTGCGTTTTGAACGCGCCTCCGGCGAATCGCTCGGCGGGATGATGGTCAACCTGGTCGTCGCCGAACTGCTGACGGTCGGCGGCTTTTTCCTGAGCTACTTCGCGCTCGGCTCCCCGCTGGATATGACGCCGCTGATCGTCTTCTGGCTGGCCTTCGACGTGTTGTTCGTGCTGGCCTTTTACCGACCCGCGCGCGGCCTGTGGGTGGCCGTGACCTACCTGACCAGCGGCCTGACGAAAGATGATGACCCGGGAAGCTGAATCCACACCCACGAGGCCGTCTTTGCGGCGCTGCCGGATTCCGCTAAGATGGATACTATAATGCCTGCGGCGAGTCCGGAAGACGGATAAAAAGGGATATGATGCGCAAATTATTGGAGATCGTACTAATCGTGATCGCATTGGGGTCGGTGGTGGCGGTTACGGCGCAGGAGGCCTTCCCCGAGCGGGAACTGGTCACCGTGCTAAAGATGGGTGAGCAGGTCTTTGAGCCGGAAATCTGGCTGGCGAATGGCGGCGAAACCAACACCGGCACGACCGCTTCCTGGCAGTCCACCTTCGAGAGCGGCTTCAGCGGCCTGAGCTTCCTCAATTACATGCACTTCGACACCGGCTATACGCTGGACGGGCTGGATACCTTTTTTAACGACGACTGGTTCAAGCAGACCTTCGTCAGCTGGGAAGACGTGCGCAAGACCAACGTCTGCTTCAACGGCGATGTGACGCTGCACGAATTCAGCATGTCGTACCGCGAGAGCAGCGGCAACGTGGCCCGCTACGTGCTGCGCTACTGGGTCGATCCCATCTCTGAGACGCGCGTGCGCGCCTGGCATGTGGGCTTTGCGACCACCTATTCCGATGGCACGAATGATCCCCGCGGTCAGGAACTGCTGGACGAATATTCGGCGCGCATGTATCCCGATTTTGCGAGCTGCGGGCGCTGATCTTCTGTTCGCTCGTCATGCAGCGACCCTCTGGTCAACAGGGCACGACGCAGCCCTATTGGGTGTCCCCCATGACCTAGCGGCGAATCACATCGTCGATCACCCATCCTTCGGTGTTGTCGCGCAGCCGAATCCGGGTCCAGCCACGAGACTCGGCGATGATTTCGACAATCGTGCCCGGCGCAACAGCCCCTGTGACGCGGAAATCCTGGCCCGGCCCGCTGCGCAGGTTGACATTCGCCGCGGATTGGATGAACCCCACCGGCAAGGGAGTCGGGCTTGGGACCAGCGTCGCGGTTGGGGCTAATGTGGCGGTTTGCGCGGGGACCGGGGATGGCGTTGTAGCGCTGGTTGGGGTCGGGATCGCCGTTTCGCCAGTCCCGTCGCAAAGGGGCAGGACGTTGTACTGCTCGCGTTCCGCGCAGGTTAACACCGGCAGTTGACGGTTTGCCGCTACCCAGGCGACCGCATCGGCCAGTGTTTCGATGCGAATCACCGGCATGTCCAGCGAGAAGTTGGCTCCCGTCGGGTAGGCCGCCGCCGAGCCATCCGGCGCGAAGATGATGTTCGTCGATGTCGATGCCTGGTGTTGAATCAGACCGCCTGTTTCCAGCGTGCGCACAAGCTGGCCGGTGGTCACATCCCACAGCAGCAGCTCACCGTTCTGAGTGCTGGAGAGCAGACGCTGGCCGTCCGGGCTGAAGCCGACACCGTTTACGACGTCGCTGTGTCCGAAAAAGCGGCGGGTTTTTTCGCCGGTGCGGGTATTGAACATCTCAATCGAATTGTCCACCAGACCCACGCGGACATAGGCGGAGCCATCAGGATTAAAGCGCGCGCCGAAGCGTTGATCCGCAGCGGTTTCCTCCATCAGGTCCGTTTGCCGCAGCAGTTGGCCGGTGTCCGTATCCCACATCAGCATTTGCGCGCGGTTGTCGGTCTGCCTGAACATCATTCGGACGACCTGCTGGCCGTCGCTGGCCGTCTGATTTTGCGGTTCGCTGAAGAACCAGGAGTAGAATCTGGGGTCTTCTTCCAGGCCCGTATGGGATAATACGGTGGTCGTATCAGGAACCGTATAACGCTGGCTTTCGCGCCCCGTTGCGATGTTCCAGCGGATGGCGGTTTGATCGTAGAAGGCGACAAATTCCTCCGGGTTGGACGTGAAGAGGATTTCTTCGAGGTTAGCGGCATCATCAGCCTGAAGCCAGTTCCATTTCCACCCCCGTGCCTGGACATCCCATATGCGAAACTGCCCTGATCTGTAGGCGGAGATGACGTAGCGCGAGTCAGGTGTAAACAGGCGAATGCTGGAGTTCTCGTTATCCAGCGTGTTTTCGAGTACGTCGGTTGTGCCAGTTTGCAGGTTGTTCAGGGCCAGATTAAACACGTCATAATTCGACAGCCAGTAACGTCCGTCCGGGCTGGTCAGGCCGCTCCAATTGACCGTATAGAACTCACCGTAAATGCCACCCGAGTCGCGGCGCGCATTGATCATCTGCTGGATGGTGCTGCGGCGTTCCCGTGGATCGGCGATGGCTGTCGATTGCAGGCCGGTCATATCCAGTACCCGTGCGGTGCCATCCTCGGCAATCGTCAGGGCGTAACGCGTATCCCGGGTCATGCCGCCGTTGGTAAGTTTCAGGTCTGACACACCAATCTGGCGAATCTGGCGGCCATCCCGCACGTCCCACATGACCACCCGGTTGTCGTCCAGCACCGATAAGACGGTGTGGTTGTCCGCAGCGAACTGCGCGTCCTGAATGCTGCCGCCAATGGTGTTCCGAACCGTAAATATGAGCTGACCGCTGCTCGCGTCGCGCTCACTGACGCCGGACCCGCTGAAGGTGCGCAGGATTGCCCCGCTTGAGCGGTCGATGAGGGCGATGCGTTGATCGGCGTCGAATCGCCCACCGGTCCGCGTGCGTACCAGCAGCCCCCGGCCATCGGGTGTGAAGTCGATGACATCGGCAATATCATTGGGCAGGCGCAGGATGACGCCATCGCCATCTGTGGCATGAAGAACCAGCGTGCCGCCCTCGTCGCCGACGCGGAACTGGCCGCTGCGGGCAAAATAGACAAAGCGCTGGCTCTGGCGCGGTAAGAGGATGCCGCGCTCGACATCCCAGCGAGACAGCACAATCGGCGGTGTGGCCGACCATGCGTAGAGAAAGCGGCCATCCTGATTGAAATCAATCTGGTCGAATGTGTCCGGGGTTGTGGTTTTTAATTCTGCGAGTTTGGTACCGTCGCTCAGGCTGCGCAGGAAAATTACCCCATTGGTCCCGGCTGTGATAAAGCGCTGGCCGTCTGGATGTATGACGACCCGGTTCACCGGTGTGCCATGATCGTCCAGGTAGCGGATGAGCGAACCATCGGCAGCATTCCACATGCCGACGCGCCCATCCTGAGACGCGGTAATGATCTGGCGACCATCCCGGCTGAAGGCGAAGTCGTTGATTACCTCGTTATGCCCGCGAATTTCAAAACGCTGTTCGCGCCGGGCGATGTCCCACAGCGAGAGTGTATCCTGGGCATGATTGAGGACCAGCAGACTGCTTCCATCGAGGCTGAAGACGCCGCGCTGCACGTCACCGACGACCAGCACCGGGCTGTAAGCGGCGGTCCGATTCAGGATGCTCTGGGTCTGGAGCAGGTTTGGATTGAGGGCAGCGGATTCGAGCGCTAGGGCCAGAGCAATGTTGGTGTCCCCAAAATTGAGAGCCTGCTCAGCACGCACGGCTAATGCCTGGGCACGGGCTTCGCGCTCCCGTGCTTGCGCGATGGCGGCCTGGGTTGCGGCGTTGTTGGCTTCGATCTGGGCCTGTCCCTGGGCAATGGTGGCGGTGGCGGCATTGTTCTGGGCGATGGCGGCCTGGGTTCCGGCGCGATCGGCCTCCCGGATAGCTTGTCCCTGAGCAATCGCCGCAATCGCGGCCTGGGTCTGCGCGATCTGTTCATTGATGTTGCTGGTCGCACGCGCATTAGCTTCCGCAAAGGCCGACGTCTGGGCTGCTGCGGCCTGGGTGCTGGCGCGGTCCGCCTCGATCTGGGCCTGTCCCTGGGCGATGGTGGCGGTGGCGGCATTATCCTGAGCGATGGCAGCCTGCTGCGCGGCCTGTGTACTGCGCAGCAGGGCTTCGGCAGCGTTGGTGGCCGCCAGATTCGCGTTTGCGTCGCTGGTGAGCGCCTGCTGCGCGACCTGTGTGCCCCGCTCCTGGGCGGTCAACAGATTCTGCTGTGATGATTGAAAGAGTACAAACGAAAGCACACTGAGCGCCAGGGCGACGACGAGCGCAGTCGTCACCCCCAGCAGCAGACGACGCTGGCGCTGGTTCTGAGCACTGCGGCTGGCGAGGATGTAATCGGTGTGCAGTTCGGTGGGTCGGGGTTCCTTTGATCCAGCCGTCGTGATCCAGGCCTCGGCTTCGTGAACTTCGACGCCTGAGAGCAGGAAACTGCGATCTCGTCCACGCGCGTCCCACTCGCGCGCCCGCACGAGAAACCGAGTATGCATTCTCACATGCTCGAGGTCAGACTCGAGGGCACTGAGCAGGCGCGTGGACGCTTCCTCGAAATGATCCGTATCTCTGAAAAAAATCCAGTTGTGAGTGGAGATGGCCGGGTGCATCTTCCCCTTCAGGCTATCGTCCACGATGTCCCGGTGGAGGACGGGGATCAGACGCTTGTTATTGCTGACGGCGTGCTCAACTTCGTCGTAGCAAATCTGGGACTGGACCGAATCCGGGGTGATTATAAAGATAAGTGTGTTTGCCCCTTCGATGCCCGCTTTAATTTCCTCCCACCAGTCGGCGGTCAGCGGGATGTCTTCCCAGTCTACCCAGACTTCACGATTGTGCTTTTTCAGAAGCTCATCGAGACGTTTGACAAATTCGCCATCTCGACGCGAATAAGAAATAAAAGCGTCGGATAAATTGTAAGTAGCGGGCATCTTTTTTCCCTGGAAGCCAAAGCGGTAAAAGTATTATATCCGAAGCAGGTAAAGAATCGAAACCTGGCCGGGTGCATTTCAGAATGGGGGCAAGTGTCGCCAGCCGCTGCCATCGGCTGAAGTTGACGGCTGTGGGCAGCGGCGGGAAGCGCTCCGCAGGGCGCTCTGACCCGCCTCAAAATAGCCCCTTCAGCTCGACTTTATCCATATTCAAGTGGCATAACATAAGGCATCGAGCACGTCATCAAGAGCGGTGGCAGGAAAAAGCACAAACCGGGTATTGTGTAGG
>JAIOHO010000534.1 GCA_019912905.1 Anaerolineae bacterium | reverse complement strand
GCCCTGAAGGACAATTTCCGTATCGTTTAGGCGATAACGCCGTATAAACGCGCTTCTCCCGATGAGCAGACATCTGCCGTAATCGAGGCTGCCGCACTGGTGACGACCTTGCGGCAGTTCGGTTTACTTCGCGCTAAAATCAGTGAATGATCCCGGTCATACTCAGGCATCGCGGCGAAATCATGCGCAAAAAGTCGGCATCAAAACCTGTGCAGTCCGTTCATCGAGAAGAAATCAGCGAGGCCGATAAGTTTGGCCTGGAACGGCTGGTCTTTTTCAGTGACGCCGTCTTTGCCATTGCCATCACCTTGCTGGCCCTGGAAATCCGCCTGCCGGAGATCGAGGGTCCGCTGACGGATGCCAAACTTCTGCAAGCCCTCCAGTCCATCGGCCCCCAGTACCTGGCGTTCATGCTCAGCTTTCTGGTCATTGGCGTGTTCTGGATCGGTCATCACCGGCGCTACCGCTTTATCGAGCGTTACGACAGTGTGCTGCTGTTTCTCAACTTACTCCTGCTGATGATCGTCGCCTTTATCCCCTTCCCCACCGCCATTATCAGCGATTACGGCAACCTCGTCGGGACGATTTTTTATGCCCTCACGATGGTCGCTGCCGGGCTGGTATCCCTCGCCATCTGGGGGTACGCCGCGTCGCATCACCGCCTGATTGACCCGCACATGAGCGCCCACCAGATCCGCCGCGAGACCATCCTTCTGTTGACGACTCCCATCATATTTTCCTTCTCGATGGGCGTGGCGTTCATCAACACCGACGCGGCAAAGTTCACCTGGATTCTGGTCGCGTTCACCCGTCTGCTGCTGCCTCGGCCCGATGACGACTGATTCATTCCTTCAGATTGAGCAAGCCCGCCTCGGTAGATCGAAAGCCGCAGGCCCGATAGAACACCTCAAGATGCGGCTCATAATCGACGTGCACCCACTCGATGCCTCGTGTACGAGCGGCTGCGATTGCCGCCCGCACCAACTGTCTGCCGATCCCGCGCCGCTGGAAATCCGAATGAACGGTCGTATCCAGCAGGAAGGCATGCACGCCGCCATCCCAGGCCATATTGACAAATCCAACCAACCGATCATCCGCGTAGGCCGTGATATACAGCAGGCTGTGACGCAGAACGGGCTGAAAATCGGTCTGGATGTGCTTTTCCCAGGCCGCCGCAAAGAGTGTGTTCAACGGCTCGTTCGGGACCGATGGGCTGATGAAAAACATCGTATCTTGATTGGAAGTCATGTTGCCTCGACGTACCTGGTTTCGTATGTTAATCTTCTCTCGAAAGAATCTTATTTTCTCATTGATCGATGCCACCAGGGGGTTGGATTTTGAATATCTTCTTTTTGGCTGCCGGCTTACTCCTGCTGCTCCTGTCCATTGCCCATGCGCTCTGGGGGGAAACCCGCTTATTCAAGCTGCTCACCCCACCGGCAGCGGATGGAGAAACGTTCGTCAGCCTGTATGTCCCCTGGCATCAGATCACCTATCTGCTGGCCGCATCCGGGATGGCGCTAATTTATTCGGCGATTCAGGGTGGCGCCAGCAGTTTAACCTACTTCGTACTTGCCATCGTAGCCGGTAACTTCAGCCTGTTTATCCTGATCTGCCTGATCAAGGGGCAAACACAACTGTTCAAAAAGACGATTCCCCAGACCGTGCTCTTTCTGCTGCTCATCATGCTGATCATCCTGGGGACCATCAGTTAGCGTTCGGCGCTACCGGTTGGGTTTGAGTCGTGTTATAGTTCTCCCCAGGTTGACTTCAGGGATACACCAATTGTGACCGGCCCTTCGCCTCGCAAAATCGATCCGATTATCGAACCCGCATTAGCCCTGCTGGAATATAGCAGCATCGCCGCTGGCATCGAATCTGCCGACGCGATGGTCAAACGTGCGGAGGTCGATGTCGTCCAGGCGGGAACCGTCCAACCAGGTCACCTGCTGGTGCTGCTGGGCGGCCCGGTGGCTGAGGTTGAGGAAGCTCTGAAAGCCGGGTTATCCATCGCTGCCGATGCCCTGACCGATCACATCTTTTTACCGGCGGTCGATCCGGCGGTGATCCGCGCCCTGGCGGGTCAGCGGGATATTCAGGCGCTGGAACTCACTTCGACGGCGCTGGGCATCGTCGAAACCCGCACCGTCCCGGCAGCAATTCAGGCGGCGGATGCCGGAGTCAAAGGCGCGCAGGTGACACTCATGGAAGTGCGCCTGGCGGATGGTCTGGGGGGCAAGGGGTTGGTCTTTTTCACCGGCGCAGTGGCCGATATTGAAGCCGCGCTGGATGTCACACGCAGCATTCTGTCGGATGCCCAGCGAGTGCGCGAGGTGATCATCCCCCAGCTTCACAGCGATCTTGCCGGAATTCTGAATCGAAACACGCGCTTCGGCGTGCAGCTTGCCTGGCGCTTCTATCGTAATGACCAATTTACAGGAGAATGAAATGCAGAAATTGATCGCAGTGGTGCTGGTTCTGCTGGTAATCGCCCTGCCCGCGTCGGCTCAGGACGCACCGGCGCAGCCAGCGTTGCCAGCGGGATGTAACGTGGGCACCCTGGGGACTATCTTTACCAATACGGGCGAGAGCATGTCGGATGCCAGTCTTACGGCAGAAGAAGCAGTCTATCTGATTGATATGCTCGATGGGTCGCTGGCGGCCCTGCGTGCGGCCTGCGTGCCGGATGAGGCTTCAGATGATTCCGCTGCGTCTCCGGTTATTGACTACACGAATATCACACAGTCGCGCACAGCCGATGGCGCATTTGTCCTGGGCGAACCGGATGCCCCGATTACGATTGTCGAATTTGCCGATTTCCTCTGCCCGCACTGCCAGACTTATCACGAGACGATCCAGGAAGTCATCAAAAATTATGTCGCTACCGGGCAGGCCAAAGTCGAATACCGGTTCTTCCCGGTGATTGATGCCAATGTCTCGCCGCTGACCGCGCGGATGACTGAATGCGCTGACATTCTTAACTCGGGCAGCTTCTGGGAGGCACACGACATGATGTACGAACTGGTGTCGGCGAGTTTCAACGGCCTTACGCCGTTTACCTTCGCGGCCAAAATGCGCCTGAACTATGATGACATGGTCGCCTGCGTCAGCGATACAGCGCAGCAGATCGAGACCGATTATGCGGTCGGCCAGGCCGCAGACATCACCGGAACGCCCTCGGTCATGGTGCGCTACGGCGATGGGGAGCTGGAAGACATCCAGGTCGATGGGCAGGCGATCAGCCGGTCCAGCGTGCCCTATATGGTCCTTTCGACGATCATCGAAGCGGCCCAATAAGCCCTCACAGCGGGCAGTCTGCGGCTGATCATTGGCTCAGGCTGCCCGGCGATTCCATGACGCGGCGGTTCATCAGCTGGGTTCGATAGGATGAAGGCGGCATGAGCGATAAGGCGCTCCGCGAACAGATTTGTCAGATTGGCCGCTTGATGTATCAGAATGGGTACATCGACAGCACCAGCGGCAATATCAGCGCCCGGTTGGGGCCGGATCGTATTCTATGTACTCCCAGCGGGCTGGCAAAAGGATTTATGTCGCCAGATCAGTTGATCGAGGTCGATCCTGACGGCAACCGCGTGGGCGCAGTCACCGAGGCCAATGCGCACCTCAAGCCCACCTCGGAAATTCTGATGCACCTGGAGTGTTATCGCCAGCGCGACGACGTCAACGGAGTGGTTCACGCGCACCCACCGACCGCCATTGCCCTGACGATTGCGGGTATCGGCCTTGAGGACTGCGCGGTGCCGGAAGCCATCATCATCCTGGGCATCATTCCGACCACGCCTTACGCTACCCCTTCCAGTGCCGAAAACCGCGACGCGATCCGCAGTCTCATCCGCGAGCATGACGGTCTGATGCTGGCTTATCATGGCTCACTGACCGTGGCAGACAGCGTCTGGAATGCCTATATGCGTCTGGAAACGCTGGAGCATACCGCCAAGATTATGTACATGGCTCACCAGCTTGGGAATGTCATCCCCCTGCCGCCCCACCAGATCGACAAGCTCCTGGCCCAGCGCCGTCAGCTTGGATTGATGCGTCCGGGAGACGTACAGCGTTTCCGCCATGCGTATGGACTGGACGACACCAACGACCTGGAAGCGCGGATTCGCGCCATCGTCCGCGAAGCCCTGGCCGATTTGCAGCTTTGACACGGAGTCTCCTATGAAGCCCTGGATTGCTATCCTCGCGGTCAGCCTCCTGTCCGCATGCAGCAGCACCCCGTCCGCGCCGCTCCCTACCCTGGCACAGCTGCCCACAACGGCGGCGACTCCAACCTTCGAGAATGAGGGCGGCTCACCGCCTGCCAATACGCCCACACCGGGCCAACCCGCCGGTGAATCGGTCAATGTGCAGATGAACGGAGCCGTGACTGGCGCATTCATGCAGGCTGCCCTGACGTTCGAGGTCGGTTCAGACTACATCCTGCTGTTCGAGCAGCCCGAGGCAGAAGATCCAGTCCAGCTTCGTTTGATCCTGGCGGGCAATATTGAGCCTGGCACCTATCCCATCGTACCGGATAACGATTTCCAGCGGCCCGCCGATGCCTCGGTCGCCGCACGCTTCGACCTTGGCTTCCTGCCCGAAGATCTGAGCGGAACGCTGGTGCTCGATTCCATTGGTGATGAGAATTTCAGCGGCGCCCTGACTCTGGAGGCTAAGGACGGTCGGGAAACGGTTCGTGTGAGCGGCGAATTTCGGAATCTCCACGTGGCTGTGATTGGCTGATCAACGTGGATTCTGCCTTGACAATGCCCGGCCCATCCTGCTAAACTGACCGGGTATAGAAGGCCCCATCGTCTAGTGGTCTAGGACGTCACCCTTTCAAGGTGAAGACATGGGTTCGAGTCCCATTGGGGTCACATAATTACCCTCATCTTGAGCACCTCGCTGAGGTGTTTTTGATTCATCATCTACTGCGTAAAGCGCACTTTTCGGGGTAATAAACCGATCCGCCCAGGGCTTCAGACGTAAGTCTGTAATCCGGTGCGTGTCGAGGTCAAGAGCCAGCTACTCATACAGATTTGCGGCGGGGCACTGGCCGCAGGATAGTTCGTTTTCGGCGCACATGCCCCAGCATATAGAGCAATTCAACCGGGAAAATCGCTCTCGCTTCATCGAGCACACTATCATCGAGATCGTTATCCAGCGGATGCCGTTCACGAGCACGCTTCTGCTACACATGGCGGCCCTATTCAGCCCAATTGGAGACAAGATCCTCATCTTACGTAGTCGCTCCCGATCATAAATTTGCGCTTCCTCACCATTAACGATCTGATTTTCATGCTCGCCAGAATCCGTATCGCGTACTGGGGTCCACTGCGTTTTTCGACGATGTAAAATCCAGATAACTGAGGGTTCGTCACCCGATCGCAGCATCCCCACCAGAATTTCGACCGGCTGATCAAGATAGACAACGACCTTCCGCCCCCTTGTAAGGCATAAGCCAGCTCCTGGAAATCACAAATGCCTGGGGCCCCTGGAGGGATCGGGGTTCGCCGGGCAAGCGCCGCAAAGCGAACCAGAACCGGTTCCGTCCTCCAAAGCCAGTCTTCCACTCCGAAATGTCACGATTACGAGATGATTTTGTTCGTCATCTTGTTCCAGTCAGGCTTGACGAGGTTGAAGATAGCGCGGGTGACTCTATACTGGAAGGCGTGTCAGGAGTCAGGGAAACATGTCTGTACAACCCTTGATTTCTGACCCGCCGCCTGCACGTCTCAGGAACTGCACGAAGTATCCCAACGCATGGCTGTTCTCAGTCAGGTTGAGTGGACTAATCACAATCGCGATGTTAAGAACGATTGAGCAGCGGATGTCGTATCTTCTGAACACCAAAATTCAAGTACCCCCGATACGCACCCGGCACACCCCCCGTGCACGGCTGATTCACCAGATCGAGGGCAGTGATCATGGGCGATTGATTCTCGTATCCGCCCCGGCGGGATTCGGGAAGTCCTCGTGTTTGGTTGAATGGGCATACACCCTGCGTGACGCAGGAATCGATGTCGCCTGGTATGCTCTTGACGAGCAGGATAACGATCCAGCCCGTTTTTCAGCATATCTCCTGAGTGTATTTCGGTCCTTAAATCAGGGCTTCCATGATCTTCCCGACGCCAAAGAGCATGTTCATCTTCAGGAGGCGGTCAACCACATTCTCAACGCTGCGCTTGCCGGGGGCAGCCCGGTCGTTCTGGTGCTGGATGACTATCACCTGATTCACGAGCCACAAATTCACGATGCCGTCAGCCGCATGTGCGAGTATCTACCCGCGAATATGCGTCTGGCAATCGGGACCCGTGCCGATCCACCGCTTCAACTGGCAAGATTGCGAGCGCGGGGTGAGGTCGTCGAGATTCGGATGAACGACCTGCGTTTCCGCACCGAAGAATTGGCCCAGTGGCTGCAATCCTCGCTGGCATGGGATCCCTCCAAACAGATGATCGATCAGTTGGAAACCCTGACGGAAGGCTGGATTGCGGCGCTGTCGCTGATTCTGATGGCCCTGAACAAGTCCCCGGCACCGGTAGACGAGCGGGCGCTGGCTGACCAGCTTGCACGCTTCTCGCAGACGCAGCGCCATGTCTTTGATTACTTTGCCCAGGAAGTTCTCCAGGAACAATCTGGCGAGATCCAGCAGTTTTTGCTGGATACGTGTGGACTCGATCATCTGCATCCGCGCCTGTGTGCGATGTTGGCCGACAATAAGACTGCTCCCCTGCTGCTGAACCAGATCGCAACTGAGAGCTTGTTTGTCATCCCATTGTCGGATCGCGAGCCAATCTACCGTTATCACCACCTCTTCCAGAATTTCTTGCAGCAGTATTCCCAGATACACGATCCGGCCCACTATCTGCAAAAGCATCGACAGGCAGCCGAGTGGTACGCAGCTCAGGATGATATGGTGGAAGCGGTGCGGCATGGACTGGCGTCGGAAGACTTTGATTATGCAGCCTACCTTATCGAGGACCGCGCCTGGGAGGTGCTGACCTCGCGCGGTGAAATCATGACGATCCTGAGCTGGCTGCCACGCTTCCCGGATGAGGCTTTAAGACGTCATCCGCGATTGTGTCTCTACTTCTCTCGTGCCCTCTACCTGACCGGCGATTCGAAGCAGTCTCAGGCTTACGTACAGCTTGCAACGGACGTGCTGGCCCAGAATCCAGACCAGGCCCAGGAACCGCAGGCCATGCGTGCGATCGCCTTCAATTATCAGGCGACTCTGGCGGCATATCGCGGCGATATTGAATCGGGATTGCGCTGGATCAAGCAAGCCGCAGGGCTGAAGGATTTCGCAGCTGGCCTGGACCGGGTGCGGATCGCCAACACAGAAGCTTATTTGCAGTATCTGATGGGAGATGTCTTGCAGGCGCGGCGAACCTATCAGCATGCCCTGGATCTTGCCCGTCAGATGGATCACGATTATCTGACGCTGGATGCCCATTATTATCTGGCACAGATCGATCTGCTGGAGGGGCAACTACAGGCGGTGCTGGACCGTTACGACGCGGTGCAGGCGCGATACACGACCCGGATCGGTCCGCTGAGTGCCATCCTGCTTCCGGTAGCGACCGTCCATTACCAACGCAATCAGATTGTGGAGGCTGAGGCCATCCTGCGCGAGGCGATTGCACTGGCACGCCGTGCCAACATTCCCGACATCCTGTGGCTCGCACATATTTTGCTGGCAGACGTGTTAATCGCACGGGGTGAGACGGCGGAAGCTGCGGCCAGTATCATGCAGGCACAGCGCTATGCCCAGGGGTTTCACAGTCCCATGATGGGTGTGTGGCTTGACGCAGCAAGAGCACGTCTCATGCTGCGATCGGGTCAGCCGCAGGCTGCGCTTGACTGGGCGGCAGAATACCAGCGAACAGAAAAGACCGGCAATTACCAGGATGATGAGAAGATCACCCTGGCGCAGATCTGGTTAGCACAGGGTGACAACGCCAGCGCATTGTCGCTGTCGTCAGAGGTGATCGCTGAGGCACAACCCGCCGGACGCACCAGCAGTGTCATCACCGCCGAGATGCTCCGCGCACTCGCTTATCAGGCATCGGGCGACACCAGTGCAGCCCTTCTCGCCCTTTACCGGGCACTGGCCCTGGCTCAGCCCCATGGGGTCGTGCGCCTGTTCCTGGACATGGGACAGCCGATGCTTCGCTTACTGCGACAGGCGATTGAACACAATCCTGGTTCTGGCTATGCGAACCATCTGCTGAGTATTGCTACTCAGATCGATGGCAACCGCCATCCAGCCGACACCCTCACGGAGCGTGAAATTGAGGTGCTTGAACGCATCGCGGATGGATCCAGCAATCA
>JAIOHO010000533.1 GCA_019912905.1 Anaerolineae bacterium | reverse complement strand
CTGAAAACACCGATCCGGGCGCGGTTGATAGCCACGACCTGCGAGCCGCGCCTGGCGCACCGTATCCCAGTCGAAGGCCCAGGCAATCAGGCTGCGCTGACCCGCCGCGCTGCGCCGGGCAAGATGCTGCTCGGACCAGTCGAGGATGGCGTCTTCCAGGGCGCGGTGATGCGGATGGATTTGCAGCGCCAGGTCGCCGGGACCATCCGGGACCGCTGCGCCGAGAATCTCCCCCGCTGCCGTCTCCCAGAGGTGAGTATGCGCCCCCCAGGATGGATCGGCCCGCTCAGAATCGGTGACGCACCAGTAGCTGCCTTCCCAGCGGCGGGTTTCCCAGTTGAATTCGCGGCCCATCAGGGCATAACTGTCGATCAAAAACTGGCGCAGGCGCATGGCATCGGCGTCGCCGCACAGCGGGCGATGGGTGATCTGGATCAGGGATGGAGTCGTCATGGTGCCTCCCGTTCGATGGTTCGTGTGGGTCTACGCGCCGAAGGTGATGGCCTGCCCCACGGCGACATCCCGGTAAACGTCCGGGAAGGCATTGCGAAAGGCCTGGATCGCCGCCGGGCTGCTGTCGTGCGGCGATAACCCGACGATCTGTGGGTTGTAGCCCTCCAGATAGGCGATGTTGGGCTGGATGTCCTTGCCATCGGAGTTGGGATAGTGCAGGCCGCCGACGATCCCGACCACCGGTTGCTCGAACAGCGCGTCGGCCCGCGTCAGAATCTTCTGGAGGGTCGGGTGCCCGCAGCCGGAGATCGCCACGATGCCGTAGCCTTCGACCTGAATCAGCAGCGACTGCTCGTAGTTGGGATCGCCGAACAACACGATGGGAAACAGCTCGGGAAAGGCGATCGAGCCGCTGGTGGCAACCCCGGGTGCGATGACGGTCGGCTGCGAGGCGGTGGTGGGCGTGCTGCCGGGATAGGTCATATCGACCGGGGTGTAGATCGGCATGTCGGCCAGATCGACCGGCTCACCGCCCAGGTTGAATGTGTGCTGAATCATGGGCTGCCAGCCGCCGACATGATCGAGGTGCAGATGCGAAATCACCAGCGCATCGACGGACTCCAGGCCCACGTCCAGCGCGTCCATATTGCGGCGCAGCGGCGCGCTGCCATCGGCGTTATAGCCGACGTCAAACAGAATGGTCGCCGAATCCGTCGTGACCAGGTAGGACACACCAGGTTCGCCGCTCAGACCCGGCTCCGTGTTGCGTTCGATCAGCGGCAGAATAGTCAGGCTGCGGGTGCTGCCGATGTCGCCCAGCGGCTGGACGGTGGTGTTGGCCCAGGCCTGATCGACCTGTGCGACCGCCTGATTGTGACGCAGCCAGAGCATCGATCCCCCGACGATGACGACCAGCGCCAACAGTGCATTGACGAGCAGAAAGACGCGCTTCATGGACTTTCCTCCAAAGCAACGAATATCTCTCTTCTGTTGTACGTCGATCCGGGGGAACCAGGGCCTGCTGTTTATCACCTCAGCAGTATGGGAATATCATTTCGGATGGGGCGCGTCAGAAACTCCAGCGGGCCAGCCACTGTTTGAGCGTGGCCGCGTCCTGCAAAAACTGCTCCGGCGCGTCATTTTTGACGAACTCAATGGACACGAAGCGATCTCCGGGCAGGGCGGCGATCTTCTCGCCATACCGGGTCCAGTTGGCTTCGCCATCGGCCAGTGTGTGGCGGTCCTTCGAGGTCGGCCACCAGTGGAAGCAGTGGATGTTTGTCACCCAGGGCGCAACCGCATCCAGCCCGGCGCGGCTTTCCTGGGGCGGCATCCCGTTCGGCGGCTGCCAGAAGGTGGAGATGTTGGGATGATCGACGGCCTGGAGCAAATCGAGGGCCGACTCCAGCCGGTCGGTCAGGGTGTTGCCGTGAAATTCGTAGGCGATGCCAATGCCCTGCGCGGCGGCGAGGTCCGCGATCCGGCGGGACTCCGCAGCGATGCGGGCGCGTTCGGCTGTGCCTACCGTTTCGGACGGTTGATTCCCGGCCCACACACGGATAAACGGCGCGCCCAGGCCCACCGCGGTCGCCAGTACTGCCTCGAAGGGGTGTTCCTCCTGCTCTACGCGGCGCAGGCGGTAATATGAGCCGTAGGCGCTCACCCGCAGACCGGCATCCTCGGTGCGGTGTTTGACGTCGCGCGCGCCCATCATATCGCCCGGCGGCACATGCACATCGCCGCCCCATTCGATTCCCTGAATCCCGGCGGTACGCGCCAGGTCGATTATTTCAATGGTGCTCAAGGCGCGAAACGTGATCGAGACGAGTCCTGAATACAGCATGAGGTCCCTGGGAACATTGTCGATCTAAACGAAAAGCGCTATGATGCGCAGTCTGCGAGTGTAACGAACTTTGGATGCGCTGTCGATGACCACACTGCTGCCGAAATCCACGCTCCCGTATCTGGCGATTATCGCGGCCAATTTCGGCCTGGCAACGGTTCCCATCTGCGTGCGGCTGGCACAGGGCGAACACATGCCTTCGCTGACCATCGCCACCCTGCGTCTGCTGCTGGCCGCCGTCCTGCTGGCCCCGTACATCCTGAGCCGCCATCGCGACGAACTGCGCAGCCTCACCCGCAAAGAGATGGCGCTGATCGGCATCGCAGGCTTCTCGTCGGCGATGTTTTTTATCCTCTACTTTAATGCGCTGGAGTACACCAGCGTCCTGATTTCGAGTGTATTTACCAGCACTGCGCCGCTGTGGGTCGCGCTGCTGGAGGTCGTCGTCCTCAAGGGGGTGCTGCGCCGCAATCTGTGGATCGGGCTGGTGCTGGTGCTGCTGGGCAGTGCGCTGTTCGCCATTTCAGGCAGCGGCGCGGCGGTGACGCTGGGGAATAACCCGGTGCTGGGCGGCGCGATGTCGCTGATCGCCGCAGTCGCGTCCGGTGCCTACCTGATCGCGGGCCGCGTGGTGCGCCGCCGCCTGTCCGCGCTGGTTTTCCTGTGGCTGATGCTGCTGGTGGCGGTGACGGTGGCGCTGATCTTCAGCCTCCTCACCGGCACGACGCTGACCGGCTACGGCGTACAGGGTTACCTGTGGGTCGTCGTCATGACGCTGGGGGCGCAGATCGTCGCGCAGTCGTCGATTTCCTATTCGCTGGCGCATCTGTCGCCCACGTTTGTGTCGATCTCGACCCAGGTATCCATCATCCTCAGCACGATCGTGGCGCTGCTGCTGTTTCAGGAAGTACCCCAGCCGCTGCAAATCCTCGCCAGTCTGGTGATGCTGGCCGGGGTGTTCCGCGTCGTGTATACGCCTAGGCCATCCGTGCAGACTGCGCGCGCGTGATGCCCGAACGCAGCGCTTCCCCGCGCAGGTAACGCTCCAGTTCCTCGACCATGTAAGCGCCCATGCGCCAGCATTCGGTGCCGACACAGCCAGCGATATGCGGCGTGAGGATGACGTTGGGCAGGGTAAACAGCGGCGAGTCACTGGCAGGCGGTTCCGGGTAGGTGACGTCGAGCACGGCATACAGGTCCGGGCGCTGCTGAAGCACGGCAATCATTTCGTCTTCGCGGATGACGGCCCCGCGCGCCGTGTTGATAAAGGTGGTGTTGGGTTTCATGGCCGCGAAATGCGCGCCGGTAATCATGCCGACCGTTTCCGGCAGCCAGGGCGTGTGCAGCGAGACGAGGTCCGCCTGCTCGAACACGGCGTCCAGGCTGACGAGTTCGACGTTCAACTGCGCGGCGGTTTCCGCCGATACGAACGGATCGTAGGCGATGACTTTGACGTGGAGCAGCTTGAGCAGGTCGGCCACGCGCTGCCCGATCAGACCCAGGGAGATCAGGCCCACCACCGAGTCATAAGTCCCGGCGATCGGGTCGGGCCGCATCCACTGGCCGGTGTGTTTGATGTGCAGGGCATGATGCCAGCCGCGCTTGAGGCCGAGGATGATCTGGGCGAAGGTGAATTCGGCCACCGGGACCGCGTTGGCCGCCGCCGCGCTGGTGATCTGAATATTCCGCTCCCAGAAGGTGTCCGTCACCAGGCCGCGAATCGACCCGGCTCCATAGAATACAGCCTTCAGGTGCGGTGCGGCGTTCAGAAAATCGACGTCCAGCTTCGGCCCCCCCCAGCCGGAGAAAATGACGTCGGCATCGTGCAGAACGGAACGATCTGCCGCTGCTTCGTCTGCCGTCATGGGCGGCGCATAAATGTCCACCCGTTCGTGAATCGTCTGCTGCTGCTCCGGGCTGTAAATTTTGTCATAATTGCCCGTTCCCAGAATAAAAAGTCCCTTCGGCATCGACGAATTTCTCCTTTTATGATGACCAGCCCGCCTATTGTAATCTGGCAGCAGCGGGCGTCGCAAAGGCCGAATGGAGCCGCATGACTCGCTGTGCGTGCCAAAAAAACACGCGCACCCAACCCGGCATGCGCGTGTCGATCGTGAAATGCAGTCTGCGATCAGTCGTCTTTTTCGCTGCTGCCCTCGGTTTCCTGATCGCCGCTGGTGCTGCCGGAGCCAGTCGAGGCGGTCGTCGGGCTGCTGCCAGCAGCGCTGGCGGTCAGCGACTGGGTGAGTCCATCGAGCAGCTGTTGTTTCTCAGCGTCGGTCAGCGCCGCGTTGGGATGCATGACGAGGTAGATCTGAGGCGGCATGTCTGTGTGGATGTGTTCTTCGACATCACGCACAAACCGGCCAGGGCTTGACCTGAGATTCAGATTCGAGAAGTTGAGTTCGCGGCGGGCTTCGTTCACGTCTTTCATCACCAGCCAGGACACCGGTGCGATGTGGCTGTACCAGGGCCATTCGGATTCATTGCTATGGCAGTCGAAACAGGCCCGGCGCAGCAGATCTTCCGTCTGCGGCGAATCCCACTGGATGGCCTGGACGACGGGTGGATTGCCGGGGAACTGCAATTCAGGAATAAAATTGCCCACCGGGATAATTTGCAGGATGACAAAACCGGCGATTAACACGCCGCCCACGATGAGGAGTACCTTCCGAGTCTTCATCACGCCTCTCGATATTCCATTGTCGAATAATGAACACACACTGCGCCTGAAACATACCTTGTAAAAAGATTCACAATCCTGGATTCTACCACCCGACCAAAAAAGAGGGGGATAGCGAAAAAGTCAGTCGATGCCGAGGATCTGGATGCGTGCGGTCAGGCGGCTGAAGCGAATCTCATCGCCATCGTGGAGTACATACAGTTGGTTGGGGACCAGGCGGCGGCCATTGACGGTGGTGCCGTTGGTGCTGTCGAGGTCTACGATCTGAACCCCTTCGTTGGTGTGCTGGATGACCGCATGCAGGGCCGAGACTCCGTACTCCATCGCCTGGTAGGAGGTCAGGTCGATGTCTGGCTGCCGGGGGCGGTCAGGATCGCGGCGGCCCAGGATATTGCGGGCCTCTAACTTCAGGACGACCGGCTCGGGCACGTTCGGGATCAGCAGACGAATGGCTTGTTCCTGAATGGTGGGTGTCGTGTAATCAACCGGGTGAAAACTGTCTATATTAGTCAGATCTTCACCGCAGTCCTCACAGAACATATAGCCTTCGCGGTTCTGGTGACGGCAGTGGGGGCAGATTTTCACTCAGTTCCTCGACCCTAAAGCGTAAGAAAGTATTGTAATTTTATCATTATAGCCAATAACGCGACTTCTTAATTGTTTTAACCTCTGTACCAATGAGCCGGGTTACGTGGGCAGTCCGCGCTCGGGGCGATGGCGCTCAACCGGCCCAGGCGGACCTCGATGGGCTGCCGGAGCGTATTCTGGATTTCGGCGACTCGATACGGTGTCCTGATTCCATTCTATCCATTTCATGATGCGCGGCGATTCGCAGTCGCGTCTGAGGCGCTTTTGAAAATGCGGCTGACCTGCGGCGGCCATCGTGTGCATTCCGGCGGGCTGGCCGCTATACTCTCACGCCTGAATGACCACGCAGGATGGGGGCAGGTTATGGATGATGTGATAGTGCTGGGGGCCGGGGTGATGGGCAGCGCGGCGGCCTATCATCTGGCGCGTGCGGGCCAGCGGGTGCGGGTGCTGGAACAGTATGCAGTCGATCATACGCTGGGCAGTTCGGTCGATGCCTCGCGCATCTTCCGCTATGCCTACGATCACCCGGCCTACGTAGCGCTGGCGCGGGCGGCGTACCCGCTGTGGCAGGCGTTGCAGGATGAAACCGGCGCGCACCTGATGCAGTACACCGGCGCGCTGGATTTTGGCCGGGCCGATATGGAGTCACTCCTGGCCTTCAGGCAGACTCTGACCGAGACTGGTGTGGCCCATGACTGGCTGACCCCGGCGGAAGTAGCGCAGCGCTTCCCACAGTTTCACCTCGATGACGACATGATGGGCCTGTATCACGCCGAGGCGGGTTACCTGGCGGCGGCTACCTGCGTGATTACCCTGGCACAGCAGGCCCAGCAGCATGGCGCGGTGATTCAGACCGGCGCGCGGGTGATCGACATTCAGCTTGGGGCGGATTCCGTCACCGTCCGTATCGAGTCGGAGTCATTTAGCGCGGCGCGGTTGGTGCTGACCGCCGGAAGCTGGACGCCGCAGTTGCTGGGCGCGCTCGACCTGAATCTGCCGCTGGTCCCGACGCGCCAGCAGGTGCTGTATTTCGAGACGCAGGACCTGCGCCAGTTCGAGCCGGAGCGCTTCCCGGTGTACATCACACATGGCGATTTCTGGTATTACGGCCTGCCGAGCGTGGATGGCAGCGGCCTGAAAACCGCAGTGCATAACAAGCTGGGTGCGGTCAACCCGGATACGATGAAACGCACGGTCGATGCGGAACATGTCGAGCAGGTGCGCGCTTTCGTGCGCCGTTATCTGCCGCTGGCCGACGGCCCGCTGCGCTCCAGCCGCACCTGCCTGTACACCATGACCCCGGATGAGCATTTCATTGTGGATCGCCACCCCACCGCGCCGCAGATAGTCATTGGCGCGGGCTTTTCCGGTCACGGCTTTAAGTTCGGCATCCTCATCGGCCAGATTCTGGCGGATCTGGCGCTGACGGGTTCAACCCCGCACGACATCAGCCTGTTCCAGGTCACACGCTTCGGGGCCTAAGCATACCGGCTCAGGATGGCGCGGGCGGCCTGTTGAACATCAGCGCGCAGATCGGCAGGTTCGACCACGACCGCCTGATCCTCCATACTGAGGACGAACAACCGCGCCATCTCCTGTGATTCGACCCAGAAACGCGCGGTCAGCCAACCATCCTCACCGGGCGGTGCCAGGATTTCGGTCCGGCCTGGGGTGTACCATTTCGACGAGGCCAGGCGGCGGCTGTCCAGGCGCACGGTAAAAGCGTACTCGGACAGCGTCGCCAGGAAGTGTTCGATGTGACTCTGCCAGTAGGCGGGCAGGTCGAAATCTGCCGCGCGCTGAAACGGGGCATCGAGCAGCGTCACCTGCTGGAAGCGCGACACACGGTAGGTACGCAGCTCACCCTCCCGCCGGGCAATGAGATACCACAGGCTGGCTTTGGCGACCAGACTGTACGGCTCTAGCTCCCGCTCCACCAGCTCCCCGTCATAATGCTCGTAGCTGACGCGGATGCAGCGGTCTTGGTAAACGGCCTGCTGGAGTTCGGCCCAGAAGGGCAGCGGCTGCAAGTCGTGCCACCACCACACCGGGTCGATCAGGATGCGCTGGCGGATGTGATCGACCGAGGGCTGATGCAGGGCAGGCAGCGCGGCAAACAACTTGAGCAGGGTGCGTTCCGCCGCCTGGCCCAGGCCGACATCGTCCAGCAAGCGGGCATTGCTCGCCAGGAACAGTGAGCGGGCTTCTTCCTCTTTCAGTCCGGTGAGCGTCACCCGGTAATGTTCGTCCAGCGCGATGCCGCCGCCGTGCCCGCCCTCGGTATAGAGTGGGATTCCGGCGATGGACAGCGCCTCCACGTCCCGTAAAATCGTGCGCCGCGAGACACCCAGTTCGTCCGCCAGCGCCAGCGCCGTCAGTTTCCCCCGATTTTGCAGCAGCAGAATGATCGCCAGCAGCCGGTCCGCCCGCATGGATTGCTCCTCAATCTGGAATGCGCTCACTTGAGTGACATGGGATGTCACCCGAACGAGTGTAGCATGGATTCAGTGGTTCGACAGCAATAGAGAGGACAGACAATGACGACGACCCCAACGACGACCGGTTATCTCGAACTCGACGGCGGCAGACTCTACTACGAAATGGCGGGGCAGGGCGAGACGCTGGTGCTGGGTCATGCCGGGTTCGTGGACCGGCGCATGTGGGATGACCAGTGGGCCGCCTTCACGCCGCACTACCGCGTGATTCGCTTCGATCTGCGCGGCTACGGCCAATCCGACCCGCTGGAAGGCCCGGTTTCGCGCCGGGATGATCTGCGCCGCCTGCTTGAACATCTGGAAGTGGAACGTGCCGTGCTGATCGGCTGCTCGATGAGCGGCGAGGCGGTGCTCGACTATACGCTGGAACACCCGGACAAGGTCACGGCCCTGGTGCTGGTCTCGACGGTCCCGACTGGCTTCGAGATGCAGGGGCCGCCGCCGCCCAACCTGATGGAGATGATCGGCGCGCTTCAGCAGGGCGACCTGGACCAGGCTTCTGAGCTGCAACTGCGCATCTGGGTCGATGGGTCCTTCCGCCAGCCGGAGCAGGTGGACCCCTCCGTGCGGCAGCGGGCCGCGGCGATGAACCGCATCGGCGTGGGCAACGGCACCTGGGCCAAAGCGGATTCGCAGCCGCTGGACCCGCCCGAACCTCCGGCGCTGCCGCGTCTGGGCGAGGTGGACGTGCCGACGCTGATTATCGCCGGGGCGCTCGATCACCCGGAAATCCTGCGGGCGGCGGACGTCATGGCGGCTGAAATCCCGGACGCGCGTAAGATCATCCTTCCCGACAGCGCGCATGTGCCTAACATGGAGCAGCCCGCCGCCTTCAATCAGGCGGTGCTGCAATTTCTCGCATCGATCCAATCGTAGAAAGGCTGTTGAACATGGCGAATACCTCTGAGCATGGTGCCGTGCAATATCTCAACCCGGATACGCTCCACAAAAATCCGGCCTTCACCAACGTGATCGTCGTCACTGGCCCGGTCAGGACGGTCTACATCGGCGGTCAGGATGCGGTCGATGCCACTGGCGCGATCGTCGGCAAAGGGGACATCCGCGCGCAGACCGAGCAGGTCTTCCAGAATGTGCAGGCGGCGCTGGCGGCAGGCGGGGCGCAGTTGGAGCACGTCATCAAGTGGAACATCTACGTGGTGCACGGTCAGCCGCTTCAGCCCGGACTGGAAGTCTTCCAGCGGGTGTGGGGCAGTCGGCCCAATCCGCCCGCCATCACCGGGGTGTTCGTGACCGCGCTGGCGCATCCCGATTTTCTGGTCGAAATGGAGGCGATCGCCGTCGTCCCGCTGTAACCAGCGCTCTGGCCCGGCCTGACCCCTCCACAACGGTGCCTCGCCTTTTGCGTATATACAGTGACAACAGACGCCGGAGGCGAAAATGGCAGAACGACCGCAATGGGAATACATGTCGGTGTTCGTCCGGGCCGAGTCCGACCTGGTGATGGATTTCCTACAAGAAGGCTGGGATTGGAAGGGTGGGGTTCCGCGCAACACGCCGGAATCCATGATCCCGCGCCTAAACGCCTACGGCAATCAGGGCTGGGAACTGGTGCACATGCAGCCGGTCGTGGTCGGCAACAATGCCGATGTGCTGGTCACCGACAGCGGACGCGGAGTCGCGGGCTGGACGAGCCATTATTTCTGCGTGTTCAAGCGGCCTGCGTAGGTTTATCGGATACCCGGTGTGGGGGCACGCCATGACGTGCCCCCACAATTTCGCGAACCTAGCCTTTCGGCGCGGTCAGTTCGAGTTGAATGTTGTCGGGGTCGCGGAAGGACATGACGTAGATGGGCAGGCCGTACTCGCCCAGGTCGTTGATCGTCCCGTGCGAAATGCCGTTCTGATCGAACAGGGCGGCAGCGGTTTCCAGGTCGGCGCGGCTGGCGACCGAAAAACTGAGATGATCGAGGCCGACCCGGTGTTCGGTAAAGGCATCGTTGGGCAGGGCCTGAGCCGGGTCCGGTGGGGGATTAATCGCCAGGATCACGGTGCCGTTGCCCATGATGACCTTCGGCCCCAGGTCCATGATATGGTTGAAGCCCAGGTAGGTGGTGTAAAACGCACGGGAACGGGCTGTGTCGGTGACGGTGAGGGCCAGGTGATGAACGCCGCCGGTTGAGACTGCCATTGTCTTTCCTCCTCCATAACGTGCATTGTGTTCATTGTACTGGGAATCCATAAATGAGCGACAGGATTTCGGGACGAATTACTTAGCGTTGCTAAATAAATGTGCTACAATGGGGCCGGAGGAGAGAGCCAACGTTTGTAGACCATGCCCGACGTGTCACCGCGGCAGCCTGACAGGATGCCTGGACGTGTGGGTACTGGGCCGGGTGATCAGACGCCCGCCCTTATGAAAGGAAGATGGTCATGGCTCTCGCGAAGCAAAATCTGTATCGTTTCCCCTGGTCGGGCAACGATAACCCCATCGGCTGGCTGGAGGTGACCGACCGGTGCAACACCTACTGCCGGGGCTGCTACCGCATCAACGGGATGCAGGGGCACAAAACCCTGGAGCAGGTGAAAGAGGAGATCCAGCTGCTGAAGAAGTGGCGCAACTGTGACAATATCTCCATCGCCGGCGGCGAACCCCTCATCCACCCCGAAATCCTCGACATCATCCACTACATTTACAGCCAGAAGATGAAGCCGCTGATCCTGACCAACGGCATCGAGATCAGCAAGAACCCGGGCCTGGTGAAAGAACTGAAAAAAGCCGGGGCCATTGGCTTCACCTTCCACATCGACAGCGAGCAGCAGCGCCCGCACTGGAAAGGCAAGAGCGAAACCGACCTGTTCGAACTGCGCCAGTATTTTGCCGATCTGGTGCACGACGTCGGCGGGATGTTCGTCAGCTTCGGCATGACGGTTTACCCCGGCAATATCGAGTTCGTGCCGGAACTGGTGCGCTGGGCCAATAAGAATATCGACCGGGTGAACGGGCTGGTGTTCATCACCTTCCGCAATGCCTCGCTGACCGGCAACTTCGATTATTTCGCGGGTGGACGCCGCATCGACCTGCAAACCAGCTATGCGGCGGAGGACGACGCCGAAGCCTACCTGTCCTCTGAAGACGTCTATAACAAGATCAAGGAAGACTTCCCGCACTACGAGACGGCGGCCTTTATGGGCGGCTCGGTGACGCACGACAAAATCACCTGGCTGGTCTCGGCGCAGCTGGGCAGCACCAAACAGATGTATGGCTCCGCCGGGCCGCGCATCGTCGAGTTCCTCCAGAGCCTGTATCACCTGCGCTTCGGCTCCTACTTCATTTACACCAAGTCTACCAAAGTCCCGAAGCTCTCGATGCTGGCCGGGGCGTTCGATCAGGGCCTGCGCAAGACCAACCGCGCCATCTGGGGCGACATCCTGCGTCACCCGGGGCGTCTGTTCGACACGATCCACATGCAGAGTATCGGCATCATTCAGGGGCCGGACCTGCTGGAAGATGGCCGCGTGGATATGTGCGAGAGCTGCCCGGACATGACGGTGTGGGATGGCCGCCCGGTTCATTCCTGCCGCCTGGACGA
>JAIOHO010000532.1 GCA_019912905.1 Anaerolineae bacterium | reverse complement strand
GAACTGGAAAGCCTGGGACTGCCAGTGGTAGGCATCCTGCCGCGCGAATAACACGTAACCATTCTCCGATCAGGACGGTTATAATTAAAAGACCTGTTCCACGGACCTGCCCGGAGAAGCTGATGCGCGTCCTGCCCTGTTTGTGCCTGTTTACGTTACTCACGACCTTCAATGCATGGGCGGTTTCAGCAGCTCAGGTCCAGGACACCCTGCCTTACGAGTGGGAAACGGCCAATATTGGGCTGCGCTACCCAGCCAACTGGGATGTCCCGCTGCCAACCGAGGTGGACGGCCAACCGACGCTGCAACTGGCCCAGGTGCTGGTCGATACCCCGGCAAACGTGCGCCCTCCGGCGATCCCCATCATCACCCTGACGCGCATCCCTGGCGCTGCGCCCGCCGACCAGAATCTCACGTCTTTTTTGATGGACGCATTACAGAGCCTGAATCTCGAGTCGACCGAAACCCCCACGACAGCCGCATTCCTCAGCGACAGTGCGCCGCAGCTCACCGGCACGAGCGCAGACGGCCAGTTTTTCGGTATCGCGCGGGCCGCGCCGATCGGCAGCAGCGCGGTCCTCATCATCAGCGGTCGCGCGGTGGATGCCCAGCAGAGCGACTTTGAAGCGCTCTTCGACGCGGTAGCCGCCAGCGTGACCGTGCGCGAGGAGGAAGGCGGTCAGGTCGCAGATCAATCAACTTACGGCGTGTTGTGGCATACGCAGCGCTCCCTGGAGGATGGCGACGAAGGCTTCCTCGATCTGGTGGGGTTGGCTTATGGCCCCGATAACCACCTGTATACCTACGAAAGAGACCTGGGCATGGTCGCATTGGATGCCACCACCGGCAGCATTCTGTCGATCACACCCAACGAGCACATCCTCGAACCCTCGGACCTGGATGTGGCCGACGACGGCTCAGTCTACGTGGCGGATCGGGCCTGCGGCTGCATCTTCACCCTGGGACCGGATGGCCGCTGGCTGGACGAAGCCGATGCGGAAGCGGATTCGTTTGACCCGGAAACCAGCCCCGGCATGATCAGCGGCTTTGAAGTCGATACGCCGGCACACCTGGCCGTTGGGACCGATGGCGCGCTGTACGCGACCAGCATCACCAGCGCGAACACCATGTCGGTCGTTGTGTATATCAACGGGGTGCGCGAACGTGAAATCCGCCTGGGCGACAACCTGTTTGAACAGCCCCTGCTGGCAGCCGCCGCATCCGGTCAGGTGTATGCCCTGACTCAGTTTGGCGAACTGCTGGAACTGAGCGGTGGCGAAGCGGCCTCCATCGACAGCCTGGGCACGATTGCTGCACAGTTGAACGATGTGGCGATCACGCCCGACGGCAACCTCGTCGTTGCCACACAGAACCAGGGAATCCTCGTCCTAACGTCGCAGGGTGACTTAATCGACCAGCCCGGCAGTATCGTGCCCAATTTCCCACTGCCCGGAGAGATGGTGTCCCCGATCGGTGTCGCCGTTGATAACCAGGGCCGTCTGTACTTTGCCGACAGCGATGGCACCTTCGGCGCGATTACCGCCATGAGCACCGGAGTCGCCCCCGACCGGATGGGTTCACCCAATCTGATCCCCGGCCTGGGGGTGCAGGGCATCCTCAGCGAAGCAGCCCCGCGACAGCAGTGGACCTACCGCGGCGCGGCAGGCGAACGCATCACCCTGACCACAGTCGATACCACGCCTGATGGCGCGCTGAACGTGGCCGTGCGCCTGCTGGACCCCTCCGGCGCGGAAATTGCCTACAACGACGATCACACCAGCCCCGACATCGCCAACCTGACTGATGCCCAGCTTGCCGATTTCCCGCTCCCGGTCGATGGGCAGTACATCGTCGTCGTCGAAGGCATGGAAGGCGCAGGAACTTACGGGCTTGGCCTGAGCCAGACGCACATGCTGACCCAGGATTCCAGCGGCATCGCCCGGGCCAGCGGCGACTTGAGCGGGGTTTTTCCAGTGGCATTGTATGAATTGTCGGGCAGCAGCGGGCAGACGCTGACGATTACCCTCGAAGCGGGCAGCGGCAGTCTCGACCCGGTGCTCCGGTTGATCGGTCCCGATGGGGCGCTCGCTGCCGACAACGACGATGCCGACGACCGCGCCCTGGGGAACAGCGCGCAGATTGTCAATTTCGCGCTGCCCGCCAGCGGCGTGTATCGCATCGAAGCCGCCCGATTCGACGGTACAGGCCACTACAACCTGGCTGTCGTCAGTGCCTCATAGGCTGCGGGGACCCGATCGCGCGTTAGAGCATCAATTCGCCGCGCAGCACCGTTACTGCCGCGCCGCCCACTTGGACGGTTTCGATGGCATCTGGCGGACCCACAACCTCGGCGTAGCCCACACCGGGCCGCTGCATCCAGTGACCCTGCTCTGCCCAGAAACTGGGCGTATCGATCAAACCGTAATGCCACAGGTACGCCGCCATGCCGCCGGTCGCTGAGCCGGTAAAGGGATCTTCGAGCGTGTCCGGCGGGGTGCCAAAATGCCGGGCAAACGTTCGTCCGGTTGCGGTGACCCCTTCCAGGCAGAACAGGTGTGGGCTGAAGAAATCACC
>JAIOHO010000531.1 GCA_019912905.1 Anaerolineae bacterium | reverse complement strand
CAGGCCGAAGCCCTCATAACGGCTGGGGAAGGCAAACACACGCGCCAGCCGGTACAGCGAGGGTTTATCATCTTCCTCGACGTAGCCGATCCAGCGGATGTGGTCGGCAATGCCCAGCTCCTGAGCGTACCGGCGCAGGTCGGGGAACATGGGCGTGCCCCACTGCGGTTCGCGCCCGGCCAGCACCAGCGGGAAGCGGTCGCCCTCGGCCTGGGTGACGTAGGTGTAGGCCAGCAGCAGTTGGTCGAACTGCTTGCGCACGTCGAAACCGCCGATGCCGAGCACAAACTCATCCGGCAGGTCGTACTTTTGCCGCACCGCGGCGTCGCGTTCCGCTCCCATGCGCGGGTGATAGCGTGGGTCGGCGGCCAGGTAGGTCACGGTGATCGAGTCGGCGGGGATGCCCAGCACCTGCTGAATATCCAGCTTCGATGCCTGACTGAGGGTGAGGATGTGCGCCGATCCGCGCGCGGTCGTGCTCACCAGCGAGGTGTACAACCGGGCGGCGAACCCGCGCGAGTAATCGGGAATGACTGCCGGAATGACATCCAGCACCGAAGTCACCAGCCGGGCCGGGGAGGTCAGCGGCGCGCCCCAGTAAGGCACGTGGGCGATGTCCGCCTGCACCTGGGCGACCATGCGCGGAAAGGTGCGCTGTTCGAACCACACTTTGCCCAGGTTGCCGCCCGCGCCGGTGGTCATCGCCAGACTGACATTTTCCGGCACATCCTCCGCCTGGGTGATGCCCGGCGGCAGCACCAGAGTCAATTGCAGATCGGGCGCGACCCGGACCAGTTGATGCAGCAGACGGCGCACGTACTGCCCGCTGCCCGTGTTGGCTTGATTCCAGAACCAGCCGTTGATGGCGACATGCATACCGGGCACCTTGCTTAATCAGGCTGTCTGGCGGCGCAGTTGTCGCACAGGCCGTAGAATTCCAACAGATGCCCGGTCAGCCGCACGCGGAATTTCTGTTCCAGTTCGTGTTCCAGCTTTTCCAGATGACAATCCTCAAATTCGATCACCCGGTCGCAGTTGGTACAGATGATGTGGTGATGATGCCCCCCCGGAAGCAGCACATAGGTCGGCGTGCTGCTGTCGTTGATGTAGGTCGGGCGGATGAGCGACAGGCGCGTGAACAGGTCGAGCGACCGAAACACACTGGCGCGCCCAATCTCCGGGGCAACCGCATCGACTTCTTCGAGGACGTCCGCCGAGGTCATGTGCCCGCCATGCTGTTCGAGGATAGTCAGGATGGTCAGTCGCGCATTCGTCAGTTTGTATCCGGCATCGCGCAGGCGCTGCACGCGCAGATTGGCTTGATCGGACATGGTCTATCCTTGACATCCTAGTCTTATTGAGATAACGTATCAATACCGCAATTGAGATCATGTCTCACCAGGGAGTTTACATGAAACGTCTGTCTCTTTCCATTGTACTCTTTTTCATGATCATGCTTCCAGCACACTTGCTGGCCCAGGATGCGCCGCTGAAGGTCGTGACGACGACCACTCTGATTGCCGATGTCGCCCGCAATGTCGGCGGCGATCTCGTGGACGTGACGGCGCTGGTGCCGGTCAACAGCGATGTCCACGCTTTTCAGGCTGCGCCGCAGGATGCGGTCCTCATCGGCGAAGCCCAGCTCGTGCTGGTCAACGGCGCGAATCTCGAAGAAACCCTGCTCAACCTGGTGGTGAATGCCGCATCAGTCGATCTCACGGTAGTTTCGAATGGAGTGCCGGTGCTGGCCTTTGCCGATCCAGCCGGTCCCGCAGCCCTGGCGACCGACTCCCACGAACCGGTGGGCCGGCTGGGGGTCGATGCCGAATGCGGCTCGGAGGATGAGCAGGCTGAAGCGGACCAGACTCAGGAAGGGAGCGACGCACAACCGCACGGGGCCTGCGACCCGCATGTCTGGCTCAACCCGGAGAATGTCGCGATCTGGGCCGATAATATCGCTGCCGCTTTTTCCGCCGCCGATGCGTCTCATGCCGAGACGTATGCGGCCAACGCCGCTGCCTATAACGCGCAGCTTGCCGCGCTGGACCAGGAAATCGTGACCATTTTCGCGGCGGTGCCCGCCGATCAGCGTATCCTCGTGACCAATCATGATTTTCTGGGCTATCTGGCCGCGCACTACGATTTCCAGATCGTCGGCACCGTCATCCCCTCCCTGTCGACTCTGGCGGAACCGTCGCCGCAGGACGTGGCTGACCTGATCAATGCCATCCACACCACCGGCGTAAAAGCCGTCTTTGCCGAGGTTTCGAACCCGAACGCGCTGGCGAAGGTCATTGCTCAGGACGCAGGCGATGTAGCGGTGGTCATCCTGTTCAGCGACTCGCTCAGCGGCCCGGACGAAGCAGCCCCCACCTACCTCGATTACATGCGCTACAACGCCCAGGCCATCGCCGATGCCCTGGCGAGTTGAGAATGAATGCAGCAGGCCGGAAAGGGGTGCATTTCAGATTGGGGGCAAGTAAGCG
>JAIOHO010000530.1 GCA_019912905.1 Anaerolineae bacterium | reverse complement strand
GTTATGCGTTCTACTTTTTCCAGTTTGCCTTTGCGGCGACCGCGGCGACGATCGCATCGGGTGCGATGGCAGGCCGCACCGAGTTCAAGGGCTATCTGATTTACAGCTTTCTGGTCACCGCCGTGATTTATCCGGTGGTGGGACACTGGATCTGGGGCGGGGGCTGGTTGTCCACGCTGGATACGCCGTTTCTCGATTTCGCCGGTTCGACGGTGGTGCATTCCACCGGGGGCTGGGTCGGACTGATGGGCGCGATTTTCCTGGGGCCGCGCCGCAACCGATTTGGGCCGGATGGGGTCCCGATGCCCGGTCACAGCATGACGCTGGCTGCGTTGGGTACCTTTATCCTGTGGCTGGGCTGGTTTGGGTTTAACCCTGGCAGTCAGCTGAGTGCGGATGCAGCGGCGATCTCCCTGATTACCGTGACGACCAACCTGGCTGCCGCCGCGGGAGCGCTGTCTGCGCTGCTGGTAGGCTGGTATTTCGTGGGTAAGCCGCAGCTTCCCTGGGGTTTGAACGGCGCGCTGGCTGGTCTGGTAGGGATTACCGCCGCGTGTGCCTTCGTGACGCCGCTGGAAGCGCTCATTATCGGCGCAATCGCCGGGGTGATTATGTTTGTCGGGGTCAATACCCTGGAAAGTTTCGAGATTGATGATGTGGTCGGTGCGGTATCCGTCCACGGGTTCTGCGGGGTCTGGGGTACGCTGGCGGTGGGTCTCTTTCATGGTGAAACTGGCCTGCTGCATGGTGGCGGCGTCGACCAGATGATTTCGCAGGTGATCGGAATCGTGACCGTCGCCGTCTTTGTCCTGGTGGCCGCGGCGATCATGTTTGCCCTCGTGCGAGCGACGGTTGGGCTGCGCGCACCCGCCGAAGCCGAAGACATCGGCCTCGATATTTACGAACACGGGATGGTGGCCTACCCCGAATTTACCAATTCGCCGAGCGAACCGGTCGCGACGGGACGGAAATAAGGGAGAGAGAGTATCCATGAAAAAGATCGAGGCTTACATTCGGCCTGAAAAACTGCATGCGGTCAAGAACGCTCTGTCTGATATTGGCATCGTCGGCCTGAGCGTGATGGAGGTCAAAGGACGCGGTCGGGGCGTTGGTCTTCAGCTTCAATGGCGCACGGGCAAGTACGTGGTTGATTTGCTGCCGCGCGTGCTGATCAGCATCGTCCTCAGCGACGAAAATGTGGCGGCGACAGTCGAAACAATTAAGTCCGCCGCGCATACTGGCGAAAAAGGCGACGGCATGATCTTCATCTCCCCGGTGGAAAATGTGATCCGCATCAGCACCGGTGAACAAGGCCGCGACGCCATCAGCTATCAGGGTGACATCGACACACGCAAAAAAACTTAATCGACGTTTGGGCTGGGCGGTTTGATCGGGTGTCAGCCGTCCTGTCCCATTCGATTTGTTCATAAATTGTCAAGATTCTTGGACAGTTATTTTTCAGCCAAAATCTTAATGCTCGTAATGGTCTCTTGGGGGTAGCATAAAAACAGATAGCGACACCACAAGTTGCTACAAAGTAAGTTCTCCATGATCATCTTTCCTCCTGCGCAACAACGTCGAAACCCGGCGTTGTTGTGTTTTCCCACCTGATCCAATGGCTTCATCTGGTACGCGCCGTTCGCGGTAGAATGACGCGCACGAATGCACAGCAGCAGGAGATTCCCGATGAAAATACTGATCGAAACAGGCCGCCTGGCGGATCAGGCAGTCGATGCTCTGGTGATTTATGGGTTCGCGGATTCTGAACTATCTGGTGCGGCTCAGGTTCTGGACGAAGCCCTGGGCGGTGCGCTGAAGGACCTGATGGACTCGGGCGATTTCAGCGGCAAAGCGGGGCAGGTGGCGGTGCTGTATCCGCGTGGGGTGATCCCGACTCGGCGCGTGCTGGCAGTGGGGCTGGGGCCAACGGATCAACTCACGGTGGACATTATTCGTCAGGTGGCAGCCCAGGCAGTGCAAAAAGCCAGCGAACTGAAAGCCCGGACGATGGCAAGTGCGCTCATCGGGACCGATGGCATCCCGGCAGCAGAAGGTGCAGAAGCAGTGGCGGAAGGTGCGCTGCTGGGCCTGTATC
>JAIOHO010000529.1 GCA_019912905.1 Anaerolineae bacterium | reverse complement strand
CCCGCCACCGCGCTTCCTGCTGTGGCTGGTCGTGGGTGTATTCCTGCTGGTGGTACTGGGCGGAGTCGGGGTAGTGGTGGTGTTTCGCAATGTGCTGCTGCCGGGCCAACAACAACGGGTGATTGATCAGCTTCCGTTTATGCGCGCGCTCATGCCGCCGACACCTCAGGGCGGAACCCTCCCCACCGCCGAGCCAGTCAACAGCGACATTTCGCCGGAAGACCTGCTTGCCGCGCCCCTCTCCCTGCCCACGATGACGACGGTCCCGACTCAGGCACCCACCGAAGCAGCGGCGCTCATTCAGATCGAACCCAGTTCCACGCCGACCGACCTGCCCTCTCCTACCGCAACCCAGATACCCACCTCGACACCCACTGAGGTCCCGGCGACGGATCAGGCGGCCTCGATTGACCGTTCACAAACGATTGCCATCAGCCAGAACGACGTGGCTCGTCCCCTGTTACCCTCATCGGCGCGCATGTTTGGCTTTACCTTTGCCAAGCAAACCTGGAATAATTGTGGTCCTGCCAACCTGACGATGGCGCTCAGCTACTACGGTTGTCAGCATGATCAGACCTATGCTGCCCAGCTTCTCAAACCAGATCGCGAAGATAAGAATGTCAGCCCGTGGGAAATGGTCAAATTCGTCAACGAGCAGTCCGACCTGCGCGCGATCACTCGTATGGGCGGGGACATGGACCTGCTCAAACGGTTTATTGCCGCGCAGATTCCGATCCTGATTGAGACAGGCTACATGCCCGAAGGCTATGACTGGATCGGCCATTACCAGACCGTCGTGGCTTACGACGACCTTCAGGACGTGGTCTATCTGTACGACACCTACCTGGGCAGTGGGGCCAGCGGTGAGGGTCTGACCGAATCGTACACCGATCTGGATCGCAACTGGCAGCATTTCAACCGCACCTTTATTGTCCTCTATGAACCCAACCGCGAAGCCGAAGTCCGTGACATCCTGGGCGACCGCGCCGACCCTGCCCAGGCTGCCGAAGCCGCGCTGGAGGTGGCCCGCGACGAAGCACGCACCAACCCCCGCGACGTGTTTGCCTGGTTTAACATCGGCTCCTCACTGACGCGTATGGGCCGCTACGACGAAGCCGCCGTCGCCTATGATCAGGCGCGCCGTGAAGGGACCCTCCCCTGGCGCATGACCTGGTATCAGTTTGGCCCCTTCGAAGCCTATTTCAACACCGGGCGTTATGACGATGTGCTGGCGCTGGTCAACGTCAACCTGACCAACGGCGCGCAGTATGTCGAGGAGACCTATTACTGGCAGGGACGCGTGCTGGAAGCGCGGGGCGATATTGCCGGGGCGCGCCAGGCGTTCAGCAAGGCCCTTCAGCACAATTACCTGTATACCGACGCGCGCACAGCTCTCGACTCCCTGAATGCCTAGAGCCGGGTCATGAGCCAGCAAACCCCCTCTAGCCCCGATTCCAGCGCGGACCGCAACCGCAAGCTGGCCCGGTCAACTCTCGTGGTCATGGTTGCGTTTGGCATCGCCAAGGCCATCAGCCTGGTTCAGACGGTGGTCATCGCGCAGGTGTTTGGCCTCAGCCAGGAATGGGATGCATTCGTCGTCGCCAACAGCATCCCTGAACTCATCTTCACGCTGATTGCGGGCGGCGCTCTGGCCCATGCTTTTATCCCGGTGTTCAGCAGCTTCCTCGCGCATGAGGATTACGAGCGTGCGTGGCGCACGGCGGCTCATGTGATTAACACCATCTTTATGACGACCCTGGGCATCAGCATCCTGGCCTTTCTCGCGGCCCCCTGGCTGGTCGCCAATGTCGCCGCGCCAGGCTTTGACCCAGCGGCTCAGGCGCAGACCGTCGAACTCATGCGCATCCTGCTCATCACGACGCTGATCTTTTCGGTCAGCGGTATTGCGATGGGCATCCTGCAAAGTCACAACCATTTCCTGCTGCCGGCGCTGGCCCCGATTATGTTTGATGTCGGCATCCTGTTCGGCGTCATTTTCCTGATCCGGCCCTTTGGCGTCAATGGCATCGCGCTGGGTGCGGTTCTGGGCGCGGCGCTGCACTTCGGCGTCCAGGTCCCCGGCCTGATTCACTTCAAAGCGCGCTGGTGGCCGGAACTCGGCCTCACTGATCCGACGCTGTGGCGCATCATCCGGCTTATGCTGCCGCGTATCGCCGGGTTGGGCGTGTTCAGCCTGAACTTCATTGTGATGAACAACATTGCTTCGCGCCTCGGGTCCGGCTCGGTCAGTGCCTTGAGCTGGGGCTGGCGGCTGATGCAGATTCCGCAGACGCTGATCGGCACTGCTATGGGCACGGTCATTTTCCCCACCCTGGCGGCACTGAGCGAGTTGGGCGATAAGCAAGGCAAACGCGATGCCATGTCCGGTGCGCTGCGCTTCATCATGATGGCGAGCATCCCCTCTGC
>JAIOHO010000528.1 GCA_019912905.1 Anaerolineae bacterium | reverse complement strand
GATTTATGGCGAGCTGGCGGCAGCGATGGGCGATTCGTTCCGCGAGACGAGCGCCGGACTGGGCACCACCTGGCCTGCCGCGCGCGGCGACGATGACATCCCGGCGCTCATTCCGCCCGTTCTGCGCCTCGATTATATCTGGCACAGCCGCCAACTCCGCACCCTCTCGACGGAAATCGGCCCGGACCTGGGGTCCGATCATCTGCCAGTGGTCGCGGTACTGGCGCTGCCCACCTGAATCTGATTCAACGGCGGCGGTTCCAGGCAAAGACGAACCACCTGATGGCGCACGATTCGCATGTCTGGAGCAAGGGCCTAATCTTGCGACCGCAGTTCGGGAACCGAAGCGGTTACCAGCCTGCCGGTGCGCAGGCCATTTTTCGGGGTTAACCATTGATTAAAAAAGGCGGATTTGTTATATTGAGCCAGTAGTCTACGGCCCCGTAGCTCAATGGAAGAGCAGTTGACTCTTAATCAATTGGTTGAAGGTTCGAGTCCTTCCGGGGTCATTTTGTACGATATCCCAGCACGCGAGGCCTGGTGCTTGCTGCATTGGCCCGCGTTTCCGTTTGTTCCACGCTGCTCACCTATTGCACGGGCTTCCCTGCCTCGTTCCTCCTCTCGTCCATTTTCGATCATTGAAACAGCAGTTTCCCTCCCGGCTGAACCCACACCAATCAACGGGGCCACGTTCCGCGAACCGCGGTGTCCGGCGGTCTTGTGCAGCGATGCGATGTTCTGGTCGGAATCAGCCCTGGTTACCTTTACGCCGCGGATTGATTCTGACTGTACATGAATGATTCCACCTTACCAGTTTCATCAAGGGGAAATTTTCGCATACTACGGGGTATTTCTGCCCTACCGTTTGGCCGGCTTCCTCGGGTTTCACGCCTTGACATCACCCTGTGAAAATGATATGCTTTTGCAAACGTTTACAAGAAATCCGTTAACAAAAAGTGTCAACACGAGGGATCCCTCCGTCGCTTTTTAATGGCTTGTTGAAAGTGCTTACAATTCGGTGAACAACGCGGGTAATCCCCCGAAAAAGAAACACAGCGTCACCATCATGGACGTGGCGCGCGCTTCAGGTGTGTCTTACGCGACGGTATCGCGCGTCCTGAGTGGGTACGAATTTGTCCGGGAATCCACGCGCAACCGCGTGATGGAAGCGGTGGAACACCTGGGTTATGTCGCCAATTTGCAGGCGCGCAGTCTGGCAGGTGGGCGTTCTCAGATTATCGGGCTGCTCGTACCGAATCTGGATAACACTTATGTCGGCACTGTCACGCGGGGCATCGATCAGGAGTTGGTACGCGCCAACTACGATCTGATGTTGTACACCAGCCACCGCCACCCGGGTAACGAATCGCTCTATGTCAACGCCATCGCCAACGGACTGACAGACGGCCTGCTGCTGGTCGCTCCACTGGTACCGACGACCTACCTGGACGCGCTGCGTGAACGAAATTTCCCCTACGTTCTGATCGATCAGGCGGACGCCACAGAAAACAGCAGTGTGGTTGAAGCAACCAATTGGCAAGGCGCATATGAAGCCACACGTTACCTGAGTCAGTTGGGCCACACGCGGATAGCCTTTATTACCGGTGCACTCGCGGTCCGAAGCGCAGTAGACCGGCTGCGAGGCTACAAAGCAGCCCTGGCCGACTGCGATATCCCCGTCAGGGAAGAATTGGTCATCGAAGGCGATTACCAGCAGCAAACGGGTTACGAGATCACCAAAAGTCTGTTGCAGAGCGTAGATCCTCCACCCACAGCCGTTTTTGCATCCAACGATCTGTCAGCTTTTGGCGCGATGGATGCGGCCCGCGAATGTGGCCTGCTTATTCCTGACGACATTTCCATCATCGGCTTTGATGATATTCCTCAGGCGTCTCTCGTCTGCCCCAAGCTAACGACGGTGCGCCAACCGCTCGAACAAATGGGGCAAGTCGCCGTCAAGATGCTGTTAGAGCAGATCGAGCATCGGGGCCGTCCGCCCCAACGAGTGACGCTGGCGACGCAACTCGTCATTCGCGATTCGTGCGGGCTGTACCAGACCCAAAGAGGTGAGCATAGCAAAACGCTGAAAAGTACAGGAGGCAGCCTATTGCGAACAAATTAACACCCTGTTCGACCCAAAATCTGATTAACTAAGCTGTTTCGTAATCGTTTGGAAAATTTCGGAGGAATAAATGTCACACGAAATTAATCGCCGCGATTTCATGAAGCTCCTAGGTGCCGGCACTGGCACCTTCGTGCTGGCACCCTGGGGGCTGGTACCCGTCCCCGAAGGGAGTGTCAAAGCCAGCGCACCGCTTGCCCAGGCACTCGGTACTTTCCCACGCGAGGAGACTCTGATCGCCAGAATCCTCACCGGGCGTGTCGGTACACCCGACAACTTCAACCAATGGGTGGGCTGGAAAAGTCAAGACCGCGGTATGCAGAACCTGGCGGACGAGCCGCTCTGGTCGGTCGATTTTGCCACCGGTAACATCATCAATGGTGTGGCAGCGGGTGACCCAACGTACAACGAGGATTTCACGAGCCTGACGATCCCGCTGCGCGAGGGCGTGGCCTGGTCGGATGGTGAGCCGTTTACCGCTGCCGATGTGGTCTATACGGTCGAAACCCTGATGCAGTATGACGGGTTCAACGCCCACACCTTCTTTGCCGATAACGTCGACACCGTGACTGCCCCGGATGACTACACGGTCGAGTTTACACTCAAGCAGGCCAACTCGCGCTTCCATACCACCTTCCTCGACCGCTGGGGCTGCACCCGCATTTTCCCCAAGCACATCTTTGAACAGCAGGATGACCCGGTGCAGTTCACCTTCAATCCGTATGTCGGCTGCGGTCCTTACAAACTGCACAGCTATGATCCCCAAGGGAGCTGGACAGCCTGGGAAAAACGTGAAGATTGGGACAAAAGCCCGACCGGTATCATGTACGGCGAGCCTCAACCCACCTACATTATTTATCAGTTCTTTGCCGACGAAGGCGCGCAAATCCTGTCACAATTGACGCACCAACTGGATGTGGCGGAACTCTCAGCCAATGGTCTTCAGGCGCTGTTAGCCCAGGCGGATACCTCTCGTGCCTACCAGCCGACCTTCCCCTTCGTGGTCAACAACGACCCCGCCATCACCGGCATCAACTTCAACACTGCCAGAGCACCATTCGATAACCTCGATGTCCGCTGGGCCCTCACCCTGGCGATCGATATCGTCGAGTACGTGAGCATCGCCGTCAATTCTTCGGGCACCATGAGCCCGGTGCATATTCCGCATCTTGGGCCATACCCGGCGGATTACATCGCGCCGATGCAGGACTGGCTGAAGGCCTTCACCATCGATGTGGGCGATGGCGAGACCTTTGCAGTGTATGACCCCACTGCGCCGCAGCGCGTTGCAGACGATGCCCGGAGCCGTGGCTATATCTTCCCTGACGATCAGGAGTTTATTGACAAGACCTTCGGGCTAGGCTGGTATAAGTATGCCCCCGACGTCGCCGAGAAGCTGCTGGTGAAGAATGGCTTCTCGAAGGATGGTGACGGGAACTGGCTGCTGCCCGATGGCAGCCCGTGGAAGATCTCTTTCCTGAGCGAAACGACGCTTTCCGGCATGAATGCGCGCAATGCTGCGGCGGCTGTACAGCAGTGGAAGAAGTTCGGCATTGATGCCGAGATGTTCCCATCGGAAAGTCGTCAGGATCTGATAGCCGTCGGCGACTTTGATGTAAGCGGCGACTGGCCGGCTCAGGAACCCTGGGGTGCGGGGCCTGACCTTTATCGCGTGCTCGACCGCTGGAACTCGGCCTATATCTTGCCCGTTGGCGAGCGTACCCAGGGCCATTCCTCGCGCTGGACAACCCCGGAGATGGACAATATCATCAAGCACCTGCGCGAGACGGATCCCTTCGATTCTGAAGCCGTTATCGCCGTGGGTATCGAAGGTCTCAAGGAAGCCGTCAAGAATATGCCTGGCCTCCCAACCTTCGGCTATATCGGCTTTGTCGGCTGGGACGAGACCTACTGGACCAATTGGCCTGGCAGCGAAAATGCCTACAATGAGCCTTATACCCACTGGCCCAACTTCAAGTACACGACGCCCTTCCTGAAACCCACTGGCGCTTAAGTATTTTCCGGGTCCACTTCGACTATGTTACAATTCGCCCTGGGCGGGGAAACCTGCCCAGGCAGTATCTTTCGTTTCAAAAGTAGTTTCTTTTTGTAAGGGGCTAGACGCATGAGGGTAAGATCGTGGCCTTCGTAAAACGATATCTCATCCCCCGCCTGATTTCGTACTTTTTAGTCATTTGGCTGGGCATCACCGTTGTGTTCCTTATTCCCAGACTCACCCCAAATGACCCTGTCATGCAAATGATCGGCCAGATGCAGGCGCGCGGTTCAACCTTGGAACCAGGCTCGATGGATGGCATCATCCAGGACCTGACCGAGATGTATGGTCTGGAAGGCTCCTCTCTTGATCAGTACTGGGAATTTTGGGGCAGGCTGGTCCACGGTGATTTCGGTGTTTCTTTCTTTCAGTTTCCCGCGCGTGTTAATGATCTTATTGCCAACGCTGCGCCCTGGACCCTGGGACTCCTGCTGACCTCGACCGCCTTCTCATGGATATTCGGAAACATCACGGGCGGGTTAGCGGGTTACTACACGCGTAAGGGTTGGTCGCGAACGCTGGATGCCTTCGCCATGGTGATCCGCCCGCTGCCATATTACGTCTTCGCCTTTATTTTGCTCCTGCTGTTTGCTTATGTTGTGCGCTGGTTCCCGATTTCGGGCGGGGCCTCATTGGGCGCTGTCCCCATCTTCACCTGGGACTATATCAAAGATGTCCTCTGGCATTCGATCCTGCCGGCCCTCTCGCTAAGCATCCTGGGAGGGGCAGTCAACTTCCAGATCATGAAGCTGCT
>JAIOHO010000527.1 GCA_019912905.1 Anaerolineae bacterium | reverse complement strand
GCATTTCCAGGTCATCCACATCGCCAGTGCGCGCACTTCGTCCAGTGTGACCTCAGTGCTGTAGCGGATGCCGCCTTTTGACGGTCCCATTACGGTGCTGTGATGGACGCGGTAGCCGGTAAACATTTCGACCTTGCCGTTATCGCGCCGTACCGGGAAGTTGACACTGAATTCACGGCGAGGATAGCGCAGAAATTCGAGAATGTTGTCGTCGATATCGAGATGTTCGGTGGCCCGATTATACTGGGCGATGGCAGTCTGATAAGCACTGGGGATGATAAATTCTTTGTGATTTTGAATAGGGGTTTCAGGAAGTGCAACAACCATTTTGATGATGGCTCCTTTATCGGAATTCTCCTCAATTTACGAAAAGTATACACCTGTTTGATTACATGTGGAATAAACAATTGGGCAAAAAGTATAAATAATTCATGAGATTATTTGGTTGATTTGTATGAACACTGCGGCGGGCGACCCCGGCGCAGCCCGGTGTTTGGAATTGATCTCCCCTTGCCCGGTGCCCCCTTGCATCGGCGACCGCAATCGACCGATAATAGACCTCGTGGCTGATCCTGCCTACCCATTATGTTCAGAAAGCGAGTATGGATGTTGTATTCCTATCTATCCTCCAAAGTTGAGGCACATTCCAGCCCGGGCCGGGGAATCGGCGTGTTTGCCCGTGAGCCGATTGCCGCCGATGAACTGCTGGCCTTGTGGGGCGGGCGCGTGGTGACGGGCGCGGAGTTGGTCCACCTGCCGCCTGAGATCCGCAGCCTGAGCCTGCAAGTGGAGGCCGATCTGTTTATGGCCCCAATCGACCCCGAAGACGCGGACCGGGTGAATCATTCGTGTGATCCGAATGCCGGTATTAGTGGTCAGGTGGGCCTGGTGGCGCTGCGTGCCATCGCGCCCGGCGAGGAAATCTGTTTTGATTACGCCATGTCGGAAACCAATGACTTCGACGATTTCGAGTGCCGGTGCGGTGCCTCGAACTGCCGGGGTCGGGTGACAGCCCAGGACTGGCAGCTTCCTGAGCTTCAGGCCCGCTACCAGGGTAACTTTTCGACCTATGTTCAGCAGTTGATCGATGCGCTGCATGAAGCATCGTCGAATCCTTGAGAAAGCATGAAGGTCCGGGCGGCTGACCTATAGACAAAGCGGCCCGAATTCCTTACGATAGATTACATGGGGGATGTTCCGCTCTTTGGAACATGGGGAGATCGTTATCGAGCGAACTGCAATGGCAGATAGATTTGGTTCGCTTCTGCATCGTGAGCCGCACCCAATCCTCTAAACTGGATATTCTTTCATTGAAGGAGCTTCGTATGTCTCGTAGGGTTCGTGTTTTTGCGTGGGTTGCTGCCAGTCTGATGCTGCTCGCGGCACTGCCGCTGGCGGCACAGGAAGGGATGCCGCCGCTGCCCGGTGAACTGGTGCTGGGTGATCTGGGTGCGCCGCGCGGCCTGGCATTTGATTCGAATGGCAACCTGCTGGTGGCGGTAGCCGGTACCGGCGGTGAGCAGGAATTCACCCTGCCGGGGCCTGAAGGTGAGGCAGCCGTGAAAGCGGGCCTGACCGGGCGCGTCGTGTCGATTGCGCCGGATGGGACCGCCAGCGATCTCATCGTCGGTTTCCCCAGCTATGCCAGCGAGATGGAGACTACTGGCCTGTATCGCGTGATTCCGCACGATCACTCCCTGTGGGTGGTGTTCAATGGCAGCGGAGCCGGGACATTTGGGGCATACTGGATGGACTCGGTGGTTGAACTGGATGCCGCGACGCTGGCAACCAAGACGGTCATCAACCTGAATGGCATCGAACTGGCCGAGGACCCGGACGGCAACGGCTTTGATACCAATGTGTCCGACATTGCCTGGGGATCCGATGGCACGATGTATATCGTCAATGCCGGGCAAAACGATCTGCTGTCCTGGACCCGGGACGGCGGGCTGAAGGTGGTCCACAGCTGGCCCGATAACCCGGTGCCGACCTCGATTGAAGTGGGGCACAACGACGAACTCTATATCGGCTTCCTGGGCGCAGGGCTGGCTCCCGGCGCGGGCAAAATCGAGCACTGGGCGGACGACGAACTGGTGGAAACCTTCAGCGGTCTGAACGCGGTCAGTGACATCCTGCTGGACGGTGACACGCTGTATGCCGTGCAACTGGTCGTCTTTGGCGAACAGGGGCCTGGGCCGGGCAGTGTGGTGACGGTAAGCGCCGATGGTGTGACCCCGGTGGCTGAGGGTTTACTGGCTCCGTTTGGCATTGCCAAAGGCCCGGATGGTGCGCTGTATGTAACCGTTGGGACTCTCATCTTTGCGCCTGGAATGCCTGCGGGTGTGGTCAAGCTGGCGACGGATATGTAGTCCGTTGGCTGGCGTGTGCGCTATCTCTACTGCACTGTGCCAGTTCCTGTGTATAAAAGTGTCCGGGGCGGTCCGCGAACCGCCCCGCTTGCTGCATCGAGGACGAATCATGCGATTGGATCGACTCGCGGCATGCCTGCTTGCCGGGCTGCTGCTGATGGGCTGCTCTGGTTTAACCCTGTGGGCGCACCTGCTGGGGCCTGAACCGACAGAATCGACTCGGGTCGGCGATCCGGCGCGCGGGGCCGAAATTTTCACGCATAATCAAAATGAAGCACCCCCCTGCACGACCTGCCATCAGGTGGTCAAGGGCGGCTATGGATTCAGCCTGGGGCCAAATCTTGAGAATATCGCCGACCGCGCCGGGTCGCGCATCGAGGGATTCAGCGCCGAGCAGTACCTCGAAGACAGCATTTTACAGCCTGCCCATTACGTCGTTTCTGGCTTCCACGTGAGCATGTATACCGAGTATGCCGAACGTCTCTCGGCACAGGACGTCGCGGACCTCGTCGCCTATCTGATGACGCTGTGACCGGTTAGCTCTCCAGCAGCGCGACCGTACTGTAGTGCTCGTTAGCCTGTGCCATCGCAAGCGGCGTTTTGCCATCGTCGCTGATGGCGGATGGGTTCGCGCCGTGCTGAAGCAGCAGCCTGACCACCGAGTCCTGTCCGTGCGCAGCGGCCTGATGGAGCGGGGTCCAGCCGCCATGTTGGGCCACATTCACTTCCGCCCCGTGTTCCAGCAGCAGCCGGGCGATGGTGAAGCCGACCTGCTCATTGCCGTTGGCGACTGCCGAATGAATGGGCCGCACCTGCATGGGATTGCGCGCCGGGAGATTGGGGTCGGCTCCATTGCGCAGCAGGTACGCGGCGCTGTCCGCATGGCCGAAGAAGGATGCGAGGCCCAGCGGCGTAAAGCCATCGTCGGAGAAGGCATCCAGCAGGCGGGGCGATTCGTCCAGCAGGGCTTCGACCCGTTCGGTCTGGCCGAGGGCTGCCGCCTCAAAGATCGAGGTTTCGATTCCCTGCGCCAGCAGCAACTCAACAACGGCGCGCTGCCCGTAATAGATTGCCAGCAGCAGGGCCGAGACTCCGTGTTCGTTCTTCGCCAGTTTGAGATCGCTCTGTTGGCGCAGAGCTGCCTCAACTGCCGGGACATCCCCCTCTTGAATCGCCTTGAAGAATGCTCGATTGTCCGCCATTCTTAGTCTCCGCTAGAACAAATGTGTTGCACCAATTAATTCACTGAGCCTATAACAGGGAGACGAAAGAAATCATCCGAGTCGTCGGGATCATAGAAACGTTGAAAGAGGAAAGTCTAAAGAAATGGTGCTACCTCATTCGCAAGATAGCTGCATCTGACGTCAGTGAATTCTTCATTCAGTCAACACATCCTATGAACAAGATTCTCAAACAAAGGCGTTGCTGTTGAGAGCGCTCAACCGATTGTGTAATTTCAATTATCCGAATATCTTTGACAGCGGAATCGTCAGTCCGGGCAGACCCTCGAAAGCCAGCTTGTCGCGCTCTGTGCGGTAGCGCCCATCCGGGGTAAAAATATCCACCAGGGCATCGTCGGGATATACCTCCCAGACGGTTGCGCCCACCTTGAGATAACTTTCACGTTTGTTGCGTAGATGGCGCAGTTCGCGCTCATTGGAAGGGTCAGACACGACTTCAATCACCAGGGCAGGCAGTTGGGTACTGTAAACCTCGCTGCCCGGTGTGCCTTCGGCCACATAGGCGCAGTCCGGCAGAAACCGCTGCCCTGGCCCCAGGTCATAGCCGCCCGTTTCGCCCGTTGTGAAACCGGGCAGATCGTTTTGAAAGAGATGCATGGTGACGTAGCTGCATAAGGCGGTGGAGACGCTCGAATGTTTCTGCTGGCTCGCCATTTTTTCGACCATCTCCCCGTGGATGAGTTCGAAATGGCGCTCTCCATTTTCAGGCAGACGCACCCAGGTTTCAAACTCCTCCGTTGTCATGGTGCTCTGGACAACCATGTCCCACCTCAAAGGCTCGTATGCAGCCATTGTAGCAGATTTTGATCGCAGCTAGGCACTGCGGCGGTAGTAGTACGACTGCCCCTCTCGATCGACGGATTTGTAGGTTTCCTGCCACCCGTCGCGGCGCAGCTTCGCCCGCTGCTGGCTGAACTCACTCTCGGTCATGTGATCGGAAAGCACCTCGCGGCGATGGTCTTCGAGGCTGAAGTAGGTGGCCGTCACGCGCGATGTGGAGGGTTTCTCGTCGGTGTAGTTGAAGTCCACCCGCAGTTCGCAGTACTGCTCGCCGCGCTCGAAATGCTCCGGGCGCTGCGAAATCCAATCAGGCGGCTCAGAGGCGACGCTCGGTCTTCGCCGCAGCAGACGCCCGGCCACAAACGCCAGGATGATGAGCACGGCTGCCGCAAGCAGGTAAATCAGCACATCGGTATTCATGGTACTCCGTTTTCAAGGGGTGGGCCGTTCTGCGACTCACCCCTCTGAGATCAGACCACTTCCGCGAGTGTCAGATACGGTTTCAGGAACTGGCCGGTGTAGCTGGCCTCGTTCTGTGCGATTTCTTCGGGCGTGCCGGTGGCAATCACCCAGCCGCCAGCGTCACCGCCCTCCGGCCCCAGGTCGATGATGTGATCGGCGACCTTGATGATGTCCAGGTTGTGCTCGATGACCAGCACGGTGTTGCCATGATCGACCAGCTGCTGGATCACCGCGATCAGGCGTTTGACATCCGCCGCGTGCAGGCCGGTGGAGGGTTCGTCGAGAATGTAGAGCGTCTGGCCGGTGGCACGCTTCGCCAACTCGCGGCTGAGCTTGACGCGTTGGGCTTCTCCGCCGCTGAGAGTCGTGGCGGGCTGGCCGATGCGGATATAGCCCAGGCCGACGGCTTCCAGCGTCTCCAGCTTGGGCAGGATGGTGGGAATATGAGCGAAGAACTCCAGCCCCTCG
>JAIOHO010000526.1 GCA_019912905.1 Anaerolineae bacterium | reverse complement strand
TTATTTGACAGCGTTGCCTTCCGTAACGTGATCTGCCTGGGTCACATTCAGGATGGCGAAGGCAAGAAGATGTCCAAGAGCAAGGGGAATATCGTCGATCCCTGGTCGGTGCTGGATGCGCACGGGGCTGACGCCTTCCGCTGGTATCTGTACACCTCCGGCCCGCCCGGGGAATCGCGCCGTTTTTCGGTCGATCTGGTCGGTGAGGTGGTCAAGAAGTTCTGGTCGACGCTGTGGAATACCTACAGCTTCTTCGTGACGTATGCCAATCTGGACGGATGGACACCGGAAAGCCCGCGTCCGCCGGTGGCCGAGCGTGACCTGCTCGACCAGTGGGTGCTGGCCGAACTGCACCAACTGGTGAAGACCGTCACCGAATCCTATGAAACCTACGACGTGCCTAACGCGACTCGACCGGTGCAGGTGTTCGTCGAGGCGTTGAGCAACTGGTACGTGCGCCTCAGCCGCCGCCGCCTCTGGAAAAGTGAGAGCGATCAGGACAAGCTGGGGGCCTACGCCACACTGTATGAATGCCTGGTGACGGTGTCGAAACTGCTGGCCCCGGCAGTGCCATTCCTGAGCGAGGCGGTCTATCGCGGTCTCGTTTCCGAAGTCGATGAGGCCGCACCGATGAGCGTGCATCTGGCGCAGTGGCCGATTGCAGACGAAGCATTGATCGACCAGAAGGTGATCCGCGAGATGCGGCTGGTGCAAGAGCTGGTCAGCCTGGGATTGGCGGCGCGCAACAGTGCCGGGGAATCCGGAATCAAAGTGCGCCAACCGCTCGCGAGGGCGCGCTTCGCCACGCGCGACGCCTCTGAAGCCGAAATCGTGAAGCGCTATACGGACCTGATTCAGAGTGAACTGAATATCAAGCAGATCGGTGTCGTCGCGGCGGATGACGCGCATGATCTGGTCAAAGTGATCTATACACTCAATCCCATTCCGCGCCTGCTGGGTAAAAAATTCGGCGGCGATTTCAAACGGCTGCAAGCGGCGCTGCGTGATGGCGACCAGGTCTTTGTCCGCCCGTATGCCGAAAAACTGCTGGCGGGTGAACACGCGGTTGTGGAATTGGACGGCGACGCATTTGAGGTGACGCCGGACGAAGTTGAGGTCAAAGTCACCCAGGAAGTGACCGAAGGTTATGCCCTGGCCGAGGACAACGGCTATGTCGCTGTGCTCGACACGCGGCTGACGGATGACCTGATTCACGAAGGGCTGGCGCGCGAGGTGGTGCGGCGCGTGCAGACGATGCGGCGGGACGCGGACTTCAACATCAGCGATCACATTGTCATTCGTTATCAAGCGAGTGACAAGCTGGCGCGGGCAATTGAGCAGTTTGCCGATTACATTCAGGCAGAAACGCTGAGTGAATCCCTCCTCAAGGAAGGTACTGGCAACGGCTATCACAGCGAAGAATTCGTGATTGATGGCGAAACGTTGTCGCTTGGGGTGAAACGCACAAATCCCTGATTGTGCTAAATCACCATATCGACTGGCAGGGTAGACGGATAATATCCGTGCTACCCTGTTTTGTTTTGTATTGTTTTGCTATAGTTTGGTTGATATGGCCTAAACTTGGTCCATCCTATTGGAATAAATGGACATAGTTCATCGTAATTGCAGAAACTAGAATAGGTCCTATTCTAGGGATTTGTCCATGACGAACAACAACGCAATCACGCTTCAAGCCTTGCTTCAATTTGCGCTCCCACTGGGAACTTCGCTGGCGGTCGGCTCTCCTGACATGACGATCACCTGGGCGGTGACGATTCGCGCGCAGCCCCCTGCTTTCCCTGAGATTTATGGTGGTGAACTGGCCTTGCTGTCCATGGACATTTTGCGATCCTACAACAGCCGGATGACGCTGTCCGAAGTCATCGAAAGTCTGGCGGATGTCGGGGTCACAGCGATTGCGGTGCGCGACAACGTCTCGGATGTGGCGATTGCCACTGCCAGCAGCCGCGACGTCAGCCTGCTGGCGCTGTCACAGGAAAGCAATCTGACCAGCATCGAACGGGCCGTCAACACCCTGATTGTCAATCAGTCCGCTCAACTGACGCAGCGCGCGATCGAGATTCAGCGTCAGCTCACCCGGTTGGCGGCGGAAAACCGCGATCTCAACAGCCTTTTGCAGATCATGGCGCGGGCGACCGCCAAACCGATCGTCGTCCATGATGACGCCGGGGTGCTGATGGCGCAGGTCTATCCCAATATGGCGCGGCGGCCCGGGGGACGGGCGTTGATGCACAACCTGCCCTATGGCGCTTTTCAGAACTGGCTCAATCGCGATGCGCCGAACGGCGAAGGCAGTATCGTTGCCAGCCCGCTCGGATATACCACCGTCTTAAAGGTCGAAAAACGTGTCGCTGGTTATCTGTCGCTGGTCAGCAGCAACGACCGGCTCGACGATTTTGACCGGCTGATCCTGATTTACGGCGCGGATGTGTGTGCCATCGAACTGGCGAAAAGCCGGGCGATTGCGTTTGCCGTAGAGCAGACACGCGGCGATTGGGTGCAGATGTGGTTGAGCGGCACACCCGCCGATGACGATCTGATGGCGACCCGCGCGCAGCAGGCGGGCTTTGATTCGGATGCGCTGTGCATGGTGGCCGTGTTCCGGGCGATTACGGGGGCTGGCACCCCACTGCCGCTCGAATCCCTGACGCCGCTGGTGCGTGATGACATGACCCGACGTCAGCTCAACGGCGCGGTCGGGCAGTACGTGGATGTAATTGTCGCCCTCTATCCGCTCGAAGACCCTACCCAGGCCCCGCGCATCCGGCGGGTGATCGAGGAAGTGCGGGACCAACTCGCCACGCGCGCGCCAAGCGGCCTGGTCGGTGCCGGGATCAGCCGTCCCTCTCAGGGACTGACCGCTTTGCGCGAGGCCTACCGCGAAGCCAAAGATGCGTTGAGCATCGCCAACGAACTGGGCGATATGGAACGGGCCACCTACTACGGGGACCTCAAACTGTATCAACTGCTGCTGGCGCTGAAGGAACATAATCTCGATCATCTGCGCCGCTTTTATGAAGCCACGCTGGGGCCGCTGGTGGAACATGACGATCGCAAGCAGGGTGATCTGCTGCGCACGCTCAACGGCTTCTTTCAGGCTAATGGTAACCTGGCGAAAGCCGCCCAGGATCTCGATGTCCACCGCAATACCCTGGTTTACCGGTTGGAGCGGATCAGCGAGCTGACGGAACTGGACCTCGATGACGCCGACAACCGCCTCATCCTGCACCTGGCGCTGAAAATTCAGCGTGTCCTGGCGACGCTGCCGGGTTCCTGACTGCCTGCCAATAAAACAGCCAGCACCATGATTGGATGCTGGCTGCCGGGATGCAGAACCAACCGGAGTGGATTACTCCTCGCCGGGTTCGCTGTCCTCCACGATGACATTGTGAACATTCTTCGGCTTCTCATCGGATTCTTCGGGAACCACGATTGCCATGATGATGTACAGCACCAGCCCGGGGCCACCCAGGAATGTGATCAGCACAAAAATCAGGCGAATCAGGGTTGGGTCCAGGTTAAAATACTCCGCCAGACCCCCACATACCCCGGCAATTTGACGGTCATGCCGTGACCGGTATAGTTTTCGGTTCGCAGCCATTTCAGAAGCCTCCTGTTTCATTGGATATGATTCTGAACACGTATACGCAGCCGGTGCCAGAAAAGTTGCGCCGTACCGCTTCGGACAACGCATACTCAGCCGGGATGCCCTGCATGAAAAAACCGCCAGCACAGGCTGACGGTTTCGGGAGTGTTGGATGAGGTGCGCCAGACGACACTAATGCCGGACTGGTGCGACCCGCACGAAATAGTCCTGCGGACGGCCCAGCAAACTGTACAGATGCTGCACCGCTTCGGCCTGATTGTTGTTTTCGAGCGTCTCGATGTATGTGCTCAGCAGTTCGTGGACCTGCTGGCTGTCCTGCTCGCTCAAGGGGAAGATGTCCACCGTTGCGCCCGCCGCGATGCGCCGCCGGATGGCATCGACTGTCAGGTTCATTTCCGGCTGGATACGCTGGTAAACGACGCCGCCGGTCATGCCCGCGCACATCCACGGCCCCGGATCGCCCAGGACCAGTACGCGGCCCGCAGTCATATACTCGAAGGCGTAGCCCTTCAGATTGGCACGAGCACCCAGGCCGCCCAGCTCGTCTTGCAGCGGCGAGGTGACTTCACCCCCAAAGATGATGTCCGGGCCGCTCAGCCGGATGCAGGCGCGCGTGTCGGCATTGCCCTGGACGATGAACAGGCCCCCCTGCGCACCGTAAGCGAAGCTCTTGCCAACGGAACCATCCAGGCGCTGGCCGTTGTGATTCAGCCCCTTCAGGATGGTGATGGTTCCACCGTGAGCACATTTGCCGACACCGTCCTGCGCGCCGCCTTCTGCCGTGATATTCACCGGCGCATCATTGAATGCGCCCAGGCCGTTGCCGGGGATGGCTGAGTTGCTGAAAGTCAGGTGGATGCCTTCCAGCCGGTCGCGGTTCGGGAAGCCGGGCCGCTTCAGGGCGCCGCACAGGTGCGTGCCGAGTGCACGATCTGCTGCCGTGACATCTTCGTCATCATAGGTCATCTCGTGCTCGCCTTCGGATGAATAGGCGGCCAGCACTTCGGTGATCTGCTTGCTGAGGGTGTTGCGCGGGCGGGTCACCAGACGACCAACGCCGGGCTGAAGCTTGCGTTTCTGAACCGGCGGCACCGGACGAGTCAGAACATCCAGGTCGATCTTTTCCTTCATCGCAATCTGTTCCAGTAAATCGGCGCGACCGACCAGTTCCTGCGTGTTGGTTGCACCAAGCAGGGCCGTCCATTTCTGGATGTCTGTCTTGAGCATGTCGAACACGTTGCAGATGCTCTCGACCGCGGTCTCATATTCGCGCGGCTCGAAGGAGGGCAGACCCTTGAGCTTGGCCTCTTCCTTGGTTTTGATGTGGGTGGTGATGCCCACGTGACAGGTGCCTTCATGACACTTGCGGCAGATGGTACAGCCGACGGCCACCATCGCCATTGTGCCAAATCCGATGCGGTTTGCGCCCAGGCACAGCATCTTGACTACATCGCGCCCGCTGCGCATCCCGCCATCGACCCACAATTCCACCCGGTCGCGCAGGCCGCTTTCGAT
>JAIOHO010000525.1 GCA_019912905.1 Anaerolineae bacterium | reverse complement strand
CCGCCACAGCCGCAACGGAAAGCGCCGCGACATCTTACAGGACAACATCAGCAAGGTGCTCTATAACGAGACCAAACGACGCCCGATGGTGTTCAGCATCATCAACGAACGCTAGCCTAGCGCCAGCCAGACAGACCCGGACGGACTAACGACGCCAGGGCATCAGCAGGCGCTGGAGCCAGCGCTGCAAAATGCTGCCGCGCGCGCTGGTCCAGGCTTCGGCGGCGGCTTCGGCCCGGCGCTCACTTTCGAGGGGATGCGGGCGGATGTCCGGGCCATAGCGCTCGGAGGTGTACATCTCGGTGATTGCGGTGACCGGCGGCTCGGCAAGCGGCAGTTCCTGCGCGATCCGCTGGCGGCGCTCGGCGGGCGTCTGGTTGTCCCCAAAACGCAGCCCGATCAACGGGATGTAGCGTTCCAGGCGCGCATAGGCCCGACTGATGGGACTCAGCCCGCGCAGGCCGCGCCATTCCCACCACCACCAGACCAATACCAGCACCACCACCAGCAGCAGAATCGCGACCACCGCCACCAGCACGACCCCCAGCAGCGACAGCAGAAAAGACAGCACACCCTGCGGGGGGGGTGTCCCAATCGGCGGTGGAATGGTCGGGATGATGACCGGCGTCACGGTAGGCGTCACGGTCGGTGTGGTCGTCGGTGTCAGAGTCGGCAGTTCGCGCCCTTCGTTTTGCGCGGCGGTCTGCGAAGTCGGGTCTATCGTCGGCGTGATCGAGGGAGTAGGCGTTTCCGTCGGAGTTGGGCTGGCCTGCGGGGTAGGTGAGGGAAGCTGCACGACAGGCGTATCATCCACCCGACTGAGAGGTGCCTGAGCCGCTGTCGGCTCAAATTCAATCCAGCCATACCCCGGGAAATAAACCTCGACCCAGGTATGCGCATCGCGCTCTTCGACCACGTACTGCTGCGTATCAGGGTTCCAGGTCCCCTGCGCAAAACCGGCGGCCATCCGCGCCGGGACCCCCAGCGTGCGCAGCATCATGATCATGGCGGACGCATAATAATTGCAGTAGCCTTCGCGCAGATCAAACAGCAGCCAATCCACCGGGTCCTGTCCGCGCGGCGGCTGAGGAATGCCTTCGTTATAACGGATATTCTGGCGCAGCCAGGTTTCGATGGCTTTGGCCTGATCGTATGCGCTGGTCGCCCCGGCCTCCTGCACGATCAACCGGGCCAGGTCTGCGGTGCGCGTGGTTACGGAGGGCGAGACGTACAGATACAGGTCCCGCACCCACTGCGGATAGGTCGCCGGTGCGCGTCGCAGCTGCGTGGCGCTGGCGGCACTCATCAGACTCGTCGCCTGGTAGCTTGCGCCCCGATCAAGCACCTGGGCAGGCCGAATAACCGAGATATTCATGGCCTTGACGTTATCATCCCGATTTTCCGGGCTGATAAAGCGGTCGTCGGCACCGATATAGCGCAGGTCGGTTTTGGTTGGCAGATCGACGTACAGGGCCTGCGGTGCAGTATAGATCAACCGAGAGGCGCGCAAACCGATGGTGAAGGTCTGCTCGACCGGCACCCGCACCCCATCGAGATACGGCTCATGGATGACGTTCAGCGGCGCCTGCGGGTCAGTCAGCCGCGTGTCAGCAGCGGGCATCCAGCGCCCACCCTCATAGGTATCAAACACCCGGGAACGCCAGTAATAACGCCGTCCCGGAGGTGCCGAGACCAGCATCACCACCTGATCGCCCAATTGAATCGCGCCGCCAAGCTGGAGCGAATCGCCGCCATAATAATCCGCTGTAGTCGGTCCCTGAATATCACCCGCTGCGAACAACCGGTTCCAGAACTCGCTGAACTGGGTCAGCGGCTCGGCGGCCAGGAATTCCTGAAAGCGATTCAGGCGCTCCTGCAAATCGGAAGACGGAATCACCCAGGCAAACAGCAGGGCAAGCCCGGCAAAGATCGCCCCCATGCGGTAAAACTGCTGGCGCAGGCGGCGGGGCACTCGCACCCCATTCACGTACCAATCCCACTCACGCGCATCCAGGTTGGAGCGCACAACCAGCAGCAGCGCCATAAACATAAAGACAATGATATAACCGTCGAGGTTACGCTCGCCGTTGTAGTAAATACTGTTGGTCACGAGGATCAGGCCCGGCGGCAGAATAGCCCGCCAGACTCGGTCGATGCGGAAAATGTGCCAGGCGGCGCTGTAGCCCAGGAACCAGAGCAGCATCGCCACCAGGATGGTAAATACCACTTCGTCCTGATTGATGCCGCCGCCGACCGCATCCAGCAGCCAGCGGAAACTGCGCTGAAAGACGCTGTTGATGCCTGCCAGCAGCCCACCCGGTTCGCTCAGCGACGCAAACAGCAGGACAGAGGCCCCGCCATAGATGCCGCTCATGATCAGCGCCAGCAGTTCGTTATAGTGGCTGCGGGCCAGCAGCAAACCGAACACGGCGCTCAGGGCCACCACCGGCAGCACGGTACCCAGCGCCAGCGGCCACCCTGCTGCATCCAGCGCCAGGACCGGCATCAGCAGCAGAACGAACAAAATCAGCAGCGCAGTCAGATCACCGGACGAAAACATCGTCCGCAGCGACAGGCTGAACCGTCTCAGGCGGTGCTGTAAATGCAGGGTGCTGCGGCGACCCACGCTTGCGGTCATCCACTCAATCCATCCACCAGGCCGAACAAAATGAGGGATATTCGCTATCCCCCACGACACGGCTCATTTTAATGGCATCACGAACCAATAACAACTTACGATTTCTCTACGACCGGGACTCTCATCAGCCACACACGAAATCTTAAATTCCATCCAACATCCTTCCGATTTAGTGTAAGATACGATCAGAAGCGTCCGCAGCAAGGAGTTTACGTTGTTTCACCGACTGATAGTGATTGCCATGCTCGTTGTACTCCTGGGGGCCACCCTCGCCTTGGCCCAGGATGAAGCTCTGCCGCCCGCCGACCTTGTCCAGGATGAAGGCGGCACCCAGTTAATCACCGGCACCGTGAGCTATACCAACGCCTTTTTTACGGCTGGTGTCGCCGAACCCCTGATCATTCTCGAAGATGAGGCCGGATTTGTCGATCGCAACCGCGGCTTTATCCTCCCACCAGAATCGCAGGTCCTCGGCCAGATCACCTCGGACTTTTTGACCTCGCCATTCACTTACACCTTACAGCTTCCCATTGAGCCGCAGGGAACCCTGCGTGATGTGGACAATGATGGTGAAACCGATAGCGGCGTCCAGATATTTGGCATCGCCTATTGGACCAATATCTGGGGACCCTCGTTTCTCGAAGAACGCGATCTGGGCGGCGGCGGTTGGTCTACCGCGTATGCGTCGATGCGCGTCAGCAACCGGTCTGAATCGCTGTACGAAGTCACCGGGGGCACGTATCTCATTTTTGCGCCGGATGACCAGCAGGGTTTTCCATCCGGCTTTGGTGACGACGGCAAATTATTCACCGAGGATGACCCCGCTGTGCGCGTCCCGCAGGGGTATACCCTCGTGAATATGGACACCACCCCGTTCACATTCGACCGGTCACAGCACGCCGTGGTCGATCTGATTGAAGGCGAAGGCGCGGAAGCCGATGATTTTTCGAGCCTGAGCTATACCGCGGCCTTCGACGCCATGATCGAGAAGTTCCGCAAGGAATATGCCTTCACCGAATACAAACACATCGATTGGGATGCCAAGTCCGCCGAGTTCCGGCCCCGGTTCGTCGAGGCGGAAGCCAACAACGACCCGACTGCCTATGAGTTCGCCCTTCAAGCCTTCGTCTGGTCGATCCCTGATGGTCACATCCAGATGTCCAGCACTCTGGCACTCAACACAAAGTTTCGGGAGGAGACGGCTGGCGGCGTTGGCATCGCCATCCGTGAATTGGATGACGGGCGCACGATCGTCAATTATCTGACCGACGGCGGCCCGGCAGCCGAAGCGGGAATCGAACTGCGCGCCCAGATTCTGGACATCGACAACCGCCCGGTCGATGAGGTCGTCAGCGAAATCGTGCCCTGGTCATCCCCATTCAGCGCCCCCGATCGCAAGCGGCTCCAGCAGCTTCGTTACGCCACGCGGTTTGTGATCGGCGATGAAGTCTCCGTCACCTACCAGAATCCGGGTGACAGCGAACCCACCACCGTGACTCTGACCGCCGTGGACGAACCCCAGAGTTTCTCGTTCTCGTCGTTTAACCGCGGTTTGACCGGTTATGATCTGCCGGTGGAATATAATCCAATCGATGGCACTGATTACGTCATCGTGCGGCTGACCGATTTTCTGGATAACGAGCGCCTCACCATCGACCTGTGGGAACGCTTTATCAACGCCGTCAACAGCCAGGGTGTACCCGGCATCATCATCGACATGCGCAACAACGGCGGAGGCAACCCCTGGTTGGCGGCTCAGATGGCGGCTTACTTCTTCGATCAACCCCTCGACCTGGGCAATCGGGGTCAATATGACGAGGATACCGGAGAATTCTTCTTCGACCCCAATCAGGAACTGCATTTTGTCCTGCCACCGGAGAATATGCGCTATCAGGGGCAGATCGCGGTGCTGGTCGGCCCGAATTGCAGCAGCGCCTGCGAATCGTTCAGTTATGATATGTCGATTGCGGATCGCAGCGCCATTGTCGGGCAGTACACGACGTCAGGTCTCGGCGGCGGCATCGAGCAGTTCTTCATGCCCGACGGCATGAGCATGACCATGACCGTCGTGCGCAGCGTGGATGCCAATGGCAATATCCACATCGAGGATAAGGGGGTCGCCCCCACCGTGCGCGTCCCGGTCGATGAAGAGACGTTGTTCAGCGACGGAGACCCGGTGCTCGACACGGCAATCGCACATCTGGACAGCGTGCTGGCCGTGACCATGGTGGATGGTGGTGCCCTTCAGGTCGGCGATGAGATCACCGCGGATATTCAGCCGAATACGCGCGTCCAGTATGCCCTGACCCTGCCCGGCGGCAGAGTCACCAGCATCTACCTGGAGAGCGCGAACGACGCCATGGATCCGGTATTGAACCTGTACAGCGCCGATGGAGCCACGCTACTGGCGAACAATGATGACGCCGACGAGACGACCCTCAACGCCGCGCTGGAGGATTTGGAAGTCGGGGCCGATGATTTCGACGTGATCGTCGAGGTGGCAACCGTGCGCGATGGTGATGCAGGGACGTATACCCTGCGCGTCGTCGATGTCACAGACGCGGCTGAAGCCACACTGGAACCGGCAGCCTGACGCTGGCATACGGGGGGCCGCCCGGCCCCCTAATAGCTTTTGACCCGCACTTGCAGCAGTGGCAGGACACCATCGGAGTCGACGCCCGGTGCTGAGATCGGGACTCCGTCGGCCCAAAAATACACGATCATCCCGACCGTGTACGTATTCGCGCCTGGGAACGGCAGTGTCAGTGTGCGGGTCTCGACATAGACCGTGCCAGGCAGCCAGCGGCTGGTCTCGGTTGGTGCATCCACCGGGTACGCGGCAAGCGGTGGACCATCCACCGTATCGTAAACCGTGCTGCCGCGTCTGAGGAGCGTGTTCACACTGTAATCCAGCTCCGGCGGACGATCGACCGACCACCACAGGCGCACTTGAATCGCCTCACCTTCATGCATCACCAGCGGGCCGCTGACAGGGCTGCCTTCACGCAGGACCTCCGCACCATGAAAGCGCATCCCATTCGCGAAGGCGATGCCTTCGACATCCGGCGGCGCTTCATACAGGCGAAACAGACAGCCCGGCGGCCCAACAAACCGCCCGGGGATGTGCTGGTCATTCAGGCGCGCCTGTAAATCGTCCGGCAGGTCTTTCGGGTTCAGGACCCAGATGCGGCGGAACCCAGCGGGCGTATCGACAAAGCGAACCCCAGTCGGGAAATAGGCGCGCAGATAATAATCCCATTCTTCCGTCGCGCCGCAGGTGTTTCGATCATGACTCAAAATCACATCGCCCCACTGCATGTGCTCCCGCAGCCAGGCAAAGTCATCTCCCAATGGGGACAGCACGTCCCAAATCTGATAATGTCCGTCGCGCGGCAGCGGCAGAAACAGCATCAGCGCCAGGATTCCGCCTGCCAGAATCTGACCCGCACGCGGCAGTTCCGCCAGGCCCCAGGCAGCCAGCAGCGCCAGGCCAGGCAGCACCCACCAGGCATAACGCGGTGAGAAGAATCCCAATACCGGATTCGAGAGATACAGCAGCACCGGCATACCGGCGGCCCACAGGAGTAAAGCCAGCACATGAGCACGCCGCCCGCTGCGCCGAACGACCATCAGGCCAAGTCCCAGGATAAATAACCCGGCCCAGACGACAAACGCAGGCCCGGTATAGTCCCGAAAGATGTTTGCCAGCGCCTCGATGAACGGGGGCAAACTCAGAGTTTGCGTGGCGGCCAGCCGCCCGGTGACATACTGCGCCTTGTTGACCACTTCCGGCGCGGCGAACGCCACCGCCAGGACCCCGGGCAGCACCCAACGCCCGATCGCCCGGGGATACACGATCAGGGTGAACAGGCCGAGCATAGCGAAAGCGCCGATGGCCGTAATCGACGTGTAGAAC
>JAIOHO010000524.1 GCA_019912905.1 Anaerolineae bacterium | reverse complement strand
TCGACATCCTGTTCAACAACGCGGGGATCGTCCCGTTTGGCACAGTTCTGGAAACATCGGTCGAGTCCTGGCAGGATGTGTTCGCCACCAACGTGCACGGCATCTTTTATATGTGTCGGGCCGCCCTGCCGCACATGCTGGGCCGGGGCAGAGGAGTCATCATCAACAATGCCTCGGATGTAGCCGTGGTCGGCGCGCAGCGCTCCGCCGCCTACAGTGCCACCAAAGGTGCGGTCGCCCAGCTCACCCGCTCGATGGCCCTCGACCACGCCCGCCAGGGTATCCGCATCAATGCCGTCTGTCCCGGCGAAACCTACGTCCCGCGCTGGAACTCGCGCTCGGACGATATGCCCGACTATCTCCGGCAGATCGGCGAAGGACTGCCGATGGGCCGGGTGGCCGACCCGGAGGAGATCGCGCGGGCGGTGCTGTTCCTGGCGTCAGACGACTCCAGTTTCATGACCGGCCAACTGCTCGTGGTCGATGGCGGTCACACCGCAGGCGGCACCAGCGAACGTTTTCCATAACGTCACCCAGCACGTATATAGGCGACGACCTCATCATGGGTCTGCTCGAAAGCGTGCGAGGTATCGAAATAGGGGAAGGCATAAACGGCGCATTCTTCCCGGAGATAGTGACTGAAGGCGATCATGTTGGTAATAATGGGCAGCAGTTCCGCATCCGAACACTCGCTGGACCAATCGTTAGGATACCCGGCATGAGCGCGAATCTCATGCAGTTTTTGCGCGGGTGTGATCTCCGTATAACCCAGAAAACAGGCACGGACCTGTTCAGGATAATCGGACCGTAATGCCGCCACATGTTTCGGCAGCAGTTCGCCTTCGATGCTGTAATTCACCTGTTCCATCAGCAGGTTGAGGCTCATCTCGCGCACCAGCGGCCACAAGCGTTCCCCCAGCACCATCGGACCCGCATCCGGGTCGATCTCGTATTCCGGCACGCCGCGCGTCAAACCCATCTTGAGCACATCGAGGCTCAGGTAGGACATCTGCTGCTCGACCAGGAGGCGGCGCACCAGAATCCCTTTACCCGTTCGGGCTGCGCCGCCGATGAACAGAAGCATCGGACTGATTCTCCATCTCCCCCGCGATAAAACCCGATCAGTAAGGCCGCTTGTAACTGTACTCCGGCACTTCGTCAGGCGCATCAGTAAAATACGTCAGCGTCGAAACCGAGGCGGTGGCCGGGTAGATTTCGGGCAGGCCGAGCGAAGTAAAACTCACCTTCTTGCCCGCCGCAGGCTCGACCCCTTTGACGAACAGAAACATGAACGCGATCACATCCCCGTGCGTAATCGCGGCGACTTCCGACCCGGCGCAGTCCTGGCGCACCTGATTGACGAACTCCTGGGTGCGGCGCAGGATGTCGAGGGGCTGCTCGAACTCCGGCGCGATGTTGGTGTACAGGTCCCAGCCCATCGCCGCCAGTTGATTGAGCGGATTGCCCTGATACGGGCTGTGAATCTCGTCCAGGCGCGGGTCCACGCGAACCTGAAGGTCCGGGTGATGCCCGGCGACGAATCCGGCAGTTTCCTGGGTGCGCTGCTGCGGGCTGCTGAAGATGGCCGCCAGCGCACGGTCGCGCATAAACTGCGCCGCGGCCTGGGCCTGCCGCTGCCCGGTATCGCTCAGGCGGAAATTCGGCAGACGCCCATAGAGGACCTGCTGGGGGTTATGCACCTCCCCGTGCCGGATCAGATGGATGATGGTAGGCTGCGTCATAGACTGCTCCTGTCAGAAACGGAATGGGACGATTATAGGGCAGGAACGCTCCGGCGTGTATACTGCCTTTCTCCACCTTTCGATGGACCCTCTCAGGCCCAATGGCACAGCGCACTTTCATCCCTCCGCCAGAGGACGCCGCACGCGACCTGACCTATCCTGATCCAGCAAATAAGGCACACGAAAGGTCGAAAGCGGATGAAGAAACTGCGTAAACTGACGATGGTGGTCCTGCTGGGGGTCGTCGTGCTGGTGTCGATCTCACCGGCGGCGGCGCGCAAGGTCAACGAATACGAAGGCCAGCATCGCAACATTGCGGCGGTGCAGGGTCGCTAGCACCCGCAAGGACCGGCTCCGGTACGCCGTTGGACCATCTCCCCAAACAACTCTATAATCAATCATGCGAGGTGTGCTGGCTGGCAGACCTCGCTTTTATGCTGGACAGTCTGCACTGCGCGGTGCGAGGCTGGCTTTCAGGAAATCTGTCATGATGGGAAACGTGCTGCAAAAACTGAGCAGGCGCATCCGCAGCATGCTCACCGACCCGGTGCGGGGTCTGGAGCTGTCGCTGCTGATGCTGGCCGTGCTGGTAGCGGGGGGCACGCTGGCCTACATCATCCTGGAAGACATGACGCCAGTGGATGCGCTCTATATGACCATCATCACCATCACGACCGTCGGCTTCGGCGAAGTCAAGCCGCTGTCGGCCACCGGACGCATCTTCACCTCCGTACTGATTTTGATGGGCGTGGCGACTGCGACCAGCGCCATCAGCAATGCCGCCAGCATCGTGCTCGGCCAGCGCTTATGGCTATCGATTCGGGAAAGGCGTATGGAAGATTATATTACCCACCTGGAAAAGCATTACATTATCTGCGGTTTTGGGCGCATGGGCCAGCAGATCGTGCGCGACCTGCAAAACCGCAAACAGTCCTTCGTCGTCGTCGAGATAGACGAGGAACTGAGCGAGGATATGCTGGAAGACAACATCCCGCACATCATCGGCGACGGCACCCAGGACGAGGTGCTGTACGAAGCGGGCATCGAACGCGCGGCGGGCCTGGTGGCGGCGCTCAACAGCGATGCCGATAATGTGCTGACGGTGCTGTCGGCGCGCGAAATCAACCCGAAACTGTTTATCGTCGCCCGCGCGGCAGAGCCTACCACGGAAAATAAACTGCGGCGGGCCGGGGCTAACCGTGTCGTCAGCCCCTACCTGATCGGCGGGCACCGCATGGCCGTCGCACTGCTGCGCCCGGCGGTTCACGATTTTATGAATTACATCTTCAGCGTGGGTGACGAAACCGATCTGGACATCGGACAGGCCACCATCGAAGCGGATTCGCCGCTGGCGGGCCGGGCGATCGCCCAATCCGACCTGCGCCGACTGCGTAATGTCAACATCCTCGCCATCCAGCGACCTAATGGCGAAATCGTCATCAACCCCAACACGCAGCACGTCATTCAACCGGGCGAGACGCTCATCTTTATCGGCCCGCCCCAGGCGATCTACCGCGTCGAGGAAGAACTGGATGCCCCCGATGGGCCACCCCCACCAGAGGAGTAGGCCGGACAGACGTGTGGCTAAATCAGTTCATTCATGCGCCGCAGCCGATGCGCCATGATCTGCATGACGCTGAGGGCAAACGTCGGAGTTTCGTGGACCAGGAATAAAAAGCGCTGCTTGTCCACCGGCACGATCTGACAATCGGTGCGCGCGATGGCCGTCGCGCTGCGGGAGGCATTGCCCTCCACCAGCCCCATCTCGCCGAAAATTCCCCCAGGGCCGACGGTATCCAGCACCGTATCGCGGTAAATAATGTCTACTTCGCCGTCTTTGACGGCATACATCTGACCACCTGGAGCGCCGGTTTCAAAGATTACCTGCCCGGCGGTGAAGGTCTGGAAATCTTTACTATTCTTAAAATGATCGACGGTACTCATCTGCCTGATCCTTGTGGAGTCAACCTAGAGGCGCAATGTACAAGAAAGGCATTAAGGAGACGTTATCATATCAATAAATTATAACAAAATAATGTAAGTATTACAGCCCGATGAGTTCCGTGTGGATGCCCTGCTCGCCAAGGGCGGTGCGCAGCGCGTCCCACTGGTCGGCGCGGACGATGACCGCCATGGGCCCCAACTGCGCCCCCAGGTAGCGCCGCAGCGCGGGGGTTTCGAGGATGAAGTTGAGAGTCTCCGGCGCGGTGGTGCGCAGCACGATCAGCCCTTCCAGCGTGACGCTGGCGGTGGGGCCGCTCTGCCAGTTCTGAAGAAGCTGCGCGAGTTTCGAGGGAATCGGCTCCTCACCCAACACGCGTTTGAGGAAGGCCGTGATGTGGCCGGTGTTGATGCCCTGCCGGTCTGCCTGGGCGATGCCGGAACCGTCGAGTCGATAGGTATACTGGTCGCCGGGTGATACCCACGAGGTAAAACGCGCTACCTGAAAACGGTCGATGCGCGCGACGCGGCGCGACACCCGCAGCGTGCCGTCCTCCTCCACGAGGATTTTGTCCTCGGCTTCAGCAGGCGCGGGCCAGGCGATCATATCCAGAAAGGCGCGGCCATAAGCCGTCAGTCGGGCGGCATCGTCGGCCAGGTCGGTCAGCCCCAGCCAGTGCATCGGCCCCGTGACATAAAACTCCAGCAGCGCACCCTCGACCGCATCCCAGCTTTCAAAACCGCGCAGGTAATCCCCGGCTTCGCTGCGGATATACCAGCTGTCGTAATCGCCGCCGGGACGCTGGAAATCGGCATCGGTGTGCTTGACGACCTCGATAAACTCTTCCAGCGACCACCACTCCTGATCCGGCACGATTTCGCCCAGGAAGTTCATCAGCGCTCCGCGCGCCACCGTCGGATCATAATTCGGCAGGCCGCTCGGTTCGGGATACAGGCCGGGCACATGCCACAGGTCCCGAAAAACCGTGCTGGATCGCCAGGCTTCGGCCAGCATGTGCACCTGCTGGGCGCGGGGTTCGGACAGCCAGCGGCGGGTTTCGGCCCGGCGGGTCGTCGCCCGCCCATCCTCCACGGCGATGAGGTCGGCGCTGAGGCCGACTCCCAGCAGAAAGGCCAGCCGGATCGGGTCATCCTGAAGCAGGTGCGGCTGCAAGGCTTCGCGGTCTGCCGGGCTGAAATCATCCTCATCGACCTGCACCCCATGCAACTGCAAAAAGGCCAGCAGCGTCGTCAGGTCATCGACGATGGACGTATCCGCCTGCTTGATGTTCACCACGTCCTCCAGCGCCCCCATCTCCGGACGTTCGCTGGTCGGTTCCGCTTCGAGGTTTTCATAGGCGGTTTTGTGCGAAGGCAGCACGGGAATCAGGTCGTCGGGCACATAGATAATCGGGCGCGCACCCGCGTCGGTCTGCTCGAAGGTCTGCGCGATCAGGCCGCGATAAAACAGAGCTTCGGCGCTGCTCTGCGGCTGATGCTGCGGTTGCTCCCGCTCGATCAGCGCCGCGCCCATATGCCGGATGTCGCCGAACAGCCGGGAGTACATGGTCCCGGCCATCTTGCCGCCGCTGCTCAACAGGGCCAGCAGTGCGCCGCGCTGGTCATCGTTGAGGGCGACCCACACCTTCTCGGCGTGCGCCGGGTCGAGCATCGCCTCTGCCAGCAGGTCGATAATCTCGGGCGCATTGAGGTTGTCGATTTTCACCCCCCAGACCTGCGCCAGCACCGGCAGCAGGGCGCGGTCGCTGTCGGTCAGGGTGCGGATGACTGTTTTCATAAGCCGCCTCTCGTTCCCAGCATCCATTCGATTATAACATCACCCAGCCTGCGGCGTGTCTCGCCCACTGGAACAGCGTGCATCGCCAGTCCGATGATTGAGCCGCCCGGCAAACCGGATTATGATTAGGCGGAGTATCGAGCACCCATGGAGGAAAGTGAGTGATGTGGCACCTGTTCTTGAAATGGACCTCGCGCAGCCACCTGCTGCTCGTCATGATCAGTCTCGTCATTCTTCTTCCCGGGATCAGCCACGCCCAGGATGCGGCCTCCCCGCTGACGGAAACCCTGGACCCGGCCCCGGTCGTGGAGTGGATGAACCTGTTCTACCGGCTGGTCGAATCCGAAGCAGTGTCCGCCCCTGGCGCGGCTCGCCTGTACGCCTACGCAGGCATCACGACCTATGAATCGCTGCTGCCGGGGATGCCGACCAACAACACCCTGGCTGGGCAGATCTGGCACATGCCGGACATGCCGCTGCCAGAAGAGGACGTCGTCTACGACTGGCTGTCCGCACACAACGGCGCGATGGCGGCGCTCACGCGCGGGCTGTTCCCAGATGCTAAAGCCCTGAACGTGGCGGCTATCGACGACCTGCGCCAGAGCAGCATCGAAGCGCGTCAGGCCGAAGTCGGCGCGGACATGGTCGAACGGTCGCTGGCATTCGGGGAGTCGCTGGCCGAAGTCATCCTCAGGTGGGCCGGGGAAGATGGCTACGCGGACACGCGGGGCCTGGATTACACACTCGAACCGCGACTGGGTGGCTGGGTGCTGACCACCGAGGGCACGACTCCGGTCGAACCCTACTGGGGTCAACTGCGCCCCTTCACCCTCGAATTCAGCTCAGACTGTGCCGTCTACCCCAACATGGACTTTGACCTCGATCCCGAATCGACCTTTTATCTCCAGGCCGTCGAGGTGATGGAAACAGGCCGCAGGCTGACCGAGGAGCAGAAAGCCACCGCCCGCTTCTGGGTCGATACACCTGGCATCACCGGCACCCCGGCAGGCCATTGGATGTCGATCGCGGGTCAGCTTGGCGACCGGCTGCACCTGACGCTGGACCGGGTTGCGGAAGCCTATGCCATGACCGGCATCGCCGTCGGTGACGCCTTTATCTCCGCCTGGTGGCTCAAGTATCAGGTAAATCTGCTGCGCCCGGAGACCTACATTCACGCGAATATCCGCCGCACCTGGGCACCCTATATCCAGTCCCCGGCGTTTCCCGAATATCCGTCCGGCCATTCGGTCGTCTCCGGCGCGGCCTCCGAAGTGCTCACCGGTTTATTTGGCGCGGTCGCATTTACGGACGAAACCCACCTCATTTTCGACCACGAACCGCTCCAGCGGGCCTTCCTGTCATTCGAACATGCGGCCTCCGAAGCGGCAATTTCGCGGCTGTACGGCGGCATCCACTTCCGCGAGGCCATCGAAAACGGGCTGCGCCAGGGCCGCTGTATCGGCGACACGGCTCTGCGGAACATCCGCCTGAATCCGATTCGCCAGGGCGGGGACTGACCCCACGCACAGGCCGCACGCACCGATTGGATCGCCTCACACTGACAGTGGGGCGATTGGATTCAGGTGTCCCGAAAAACATAAATTTGACATAGAACAAGTGTGTCCTTATAATTTGATAGAACACGCATTCGATTGTTAGGATTGGATTAGAACCATGAAGGATTTTAATAAGCTCTCCAAGCGACAGCGCAATATCCTGATCTACATGGAGGGGTACGTCGAGAAGCACGGCTTCCCGCCCACCATCCGGGAAATTGGCACGGCGACCGACATCAACTCGACCTCGGTGGTCAACTACAATCTGAATAAGCTGGTGCAGGCCGGGTATCTGGAGCGGTCGGGACGCGTCTCACGTGGGATTCGCATGGTCGGGGAAATCCCCGGGGACGACAAGAAAAAGGTCAAGGTGGCCCAGGCCCCGGTGTCGATCCCGCTGGTCGGGCAGATCGTCGCGGGTGAACCGGTCCCGCCGTTCGAGGCTAACGGCGACAGCATCGAAGTCACCCCGGCCATGCTGGGCAACGCCAACGTCGATGACGTCTTCGCCCTGCGCGTCAAAGGCGATTCGATGATCGACGCCATGATTGCCGACGGCGACATCGTCCTGCTGCGGCGCGTCAGCACGGCCCGCAACGGCGATATGGTAGCGGTCTGGCTGGACGAACGCGGCGAGACCACGCTCAAGCGTTTTTATCTGGAGCCGGATCGCATCCGCCTTCAGCCGGAAAATCCGACCATGCAGCCGATCTATGTGCACCCGGCGCACTGCCAGATTCAGGGCAAAGTCGTCTCTGTGATCCGGCCTTTCCGCCAGTAGGTCGAACGTTAGCGGCTGATAGCGTCCGGGGTGGCCGCGTAAATATCGAAATAGCCCCGCTCGTAGGACCAGAAGAACGATGGGTCGTAATCTGGGAGTTCGTCGTGGATCGTTTCCAGGGCGGCCCATGACTGCTGGCGGCTGAGGTTCAGTGAGAAGAACGTCGCGTCTTTTTGCGCGTCGAGCCGCAGCCACTGACCGGCCAACCACTGCCCCGCCCACTCGCGCGCATCGGGATTATTCTGGTTGTCTGCATACAACCGAGTCACGGCTGGCACTGCATCCGTTGATAATCCCCCCAGAAACCCGAGATCCAGCGCATACCCCTCATAAAAACGGTCGATATTGCGCTCCGCGATGTACAGATCCACGTTCATTCCGTTCAGCGTCGCCAGGTAGCCGATGCTGGTGAGCAGCACCCCCAGCGTGAAGATACGCGGTTTCACCTCAAACAGGGTCAGCAGGAAGAACACGAACAGGATGCCCAGCCACAGCATAAAGACATGCGTGAACACACGCAGGTGGGTAAAGCCGTAAGCCTGTTCGTACAGGTACATACGCTGCGCCGCCGACACCAGCATGACCGAGGTCAGCGCAACAACGACGATCGACAGGCCGATGAAGATGCGTCGTTCGCGCCGTTCGACGCGCACCGTAATGTGATTCAGCCACAAGACCAGCCCCAGCGTCAGCACCGACACCGCCGCCAGTTCGAAAAATCCGCGCCGGGCATACTGCGAGTACGTCAGGCCGCGCTCGCTGAGGAAAGCCTCCCCGCCGAAAAAATAGGCCAGTTGGATCAGCACGAACAACCCGAACAGCAGATCGACCAGCCCGAGCACGATGCCGCTCTCGATCATCCCCAGCCGAAACATGGGGCGGGTTTTACGCTTGGTCGGCGCGGCAGGCTCGTCGGACTCCATCGGCACTGCGGCTTCGTCGCCATAGGCGAAATAGGCGTCTGCTTCGTCAGAGTCAGCATCCGCTGCGACGGTGTCAGAACGCGCAGGTCCGGTCCGGCGGGCCAGTCCATACGCCAATGCCCCTGCCGACAGCCAGCCGATCGACAGAGTCAGCAGCGCCTGGTCGATCAGCGCCCCATCCGGGTTGAAGGCCAGCAGCCGCCAGGCATCCTCGACGACGCTGGCAAAGACGGCATCCGCCGAGCAGAGCAGCACGGTAAACACCAGGATGATCGGCACCGCAATCGCCAGCCCGCGCACCACCGCCACTACCGTCCGCCCCTGCCAGCTCCGCTCGCGCAGCCAGCCCCACGAATCGCCGATTTCAGGGACGGCTGCGAAGGCTGCAAACATCCCCGCTTCCAGAACGCCGGTAAGATGCTCCTCCAGCGGCGCTTCATCGAGCGGCTGCGGCAGCGGCAGGTAACGCAGCGCCAAACCGCCGAGTGCCAGCGCCGCGCTGACATTCAGCAACGTAATCGTGGTTTCGGCGCGCACCGCCACCATGATGGCGAACAGCAGCATGGGAATCACCGGCCACAGGTTGCGCCAGTGCACCCGCGTCTGAGCCGGTCGAGTCGCGGCCAGCAGGACCAGTGCCGCCACGAAAATAAACAGCGGAAACGAAATGCCGAGCATTTTGTTATAAAACAGGATATTTCCCAACAGGCCCAGGCTCAGGCCCAACGCCACAATCCAGACTGCCAGTGTCTTTCGGGGCATGATTCATCCTTTTTGACAGGCGCTGATGTCTTAGCTCCACTCTAACGGCGAATGACGTGCGCTGTCTCCTCAATATACAGGGGAGACGGGCATTTTCCTTACGATACGCCCGAACAGGCAAACGGCCCTGACGCCCACCCGCCGGTTGATCGGCGCTGTCCCCTGCCAGAACAGGCTGCGTCGTGTACAATCGCAGGCTTATGGAACGACATCCCATCATCAGGACGCTAACAATCCGCAAGCGGTTCCAACTTTGGCCGGTAGTGGTCCTGCTGGCCCTCACGCTGCTGTGCTTTCACCGGCTGGCTTTCTCCGGCCTGATCCTGGGGCGCGGCGACACCTATGCCTACTTTTACCCTTACTGGGCCGTGCGCAATGCGGCACTGATGCAGGGCCGCCTGCCGCTGTGGTCGCCGGATGTGTTTATGGGCGTGCCGCTGCTGGCAAACCCGCAGTTGGGCACCTTCTACCCGCTGAACTGGCCGCTGGTGCCGCTGTCCCCGCCGGATGGCATTCGTCTGAGCGTACTGGCGCATATCTTTCTGGCCCTGCTCGGCAGCTATTCTCTGGCGCGGCGCTGGCACATCGGCCCAATCGCGGCGCTGGCCTCGGCTGCGGTTTTCGGCCTGGGCGGTTATCTCGGCGCGCATGTCGAGCAGATCAACCAGCTTCAGGGGTTGGCCTGGCTGCCCTGGCTGTTCCTGCTTTATGACCGAGCATTGGATCAGCCGCGCCGGTTTGTGCTGCCGCTGGCGATCGGGCTGGCGCTGCAATTCCTGACCGGCCACACCCAGACCGTATTTATCACCGGGGTCGGCCTGGGCACGTACGGCCTCGCCGTCAGCCTGACCCGCCCATCCGGTGAACGAATCCAGTCGGTGCTTCGCGCGCTGGGCTGCCTCGCCCTGGCGGGAATCCTGGCACTGCCGCTGATCGCCCCGCAGCTGATTCCGACGATGGAACTGACCAGCGTCTCCAACCGCAGCGGCGGCCTCAACCCGAACGAAGCCACCGCCTTTTCGCTGAATCCATTGATCCTGGGGCGCGGGCTGCTGCCCAGCTATGACGGCATTATTTTTGGGGAATACGTGGCCTACGGCGGCGTCATCGGGCTGGGACTGGCGGGGATCGGCCTGCTGGTGCCGCGCCGCAGCACCTATGCCCGCGCGCGTTGGCTGTGGGGCGCGCTGACCGTTCTCGGCCTGCTGCTGGCCCTGGGCGAATTTAACCCGCTCTACTGGCAGCTTGCCCACCTGCCGGGATTCAACTTCTTCCGGGTTCCCGCCCGCTGGCTGGCGTTATTTGCGCTGGGCATGAGTCTGCTGGCTGGGGTCGGGTTGCAGGCGCTGCTGGATGCACCGCATACCATTCGCTGGCCGAAGATCACTGGGATTGCGGGCGTGATTCTCTCGCTGGCGGCAGGCAGTCTGCTGGCCGCGCAGTCGCCCGAAGACGTCATCGGCTCGGCGGTACCCACCGCCGCCACCTGGATCGGTTGGGGGCTGGCGCTGGCCGCCCTGATTGCGACCATGATGCTGCTGCGCGCTGCCACCAAACAGCCGAAGCCCCGCTGGTCGCGCCTCGCGCGGGGTCTGCCGCTGCTGGCGCTGCTGGCGGAACTTCTGGCGGCCTCGGGCGTGCTGCCCTACAACACGCTGGTGCTGCCGGAAGCCTATTCTGCGCAGCGCTTTACCATCAGCCAGATGCGGGCCTATGATGCGGATCAGACCCCGCCGGGCCGCCTGCTGAGCATCAGCGAACTGCTGTTTGACCCCGGCGACCGAACCACCCTGGAAGCCCGTTATGCGCAATACGGCCTGTCTGACCTGTCCGTGCGCATCCAGCATATCGCCACCAAACTCAAGGAAATCGTCGCGCCCAACCTGCCGCTGGTCTGGGGCATTCCCAGCATCGACGGCTTCGACGGCGGCCTGCTGCCCACCCGCCATTACACCGCCTTCACCCGTCTGATGCTGCCGCCGGATGCGCTGGCGACGATTGACGGGCGGCTGCGCGAAATCCTGGCACGCGAGTCCTGCCGGGGAGCCTGCCTGCCGGACTCGCGCTGGCTGAATCTGACGAACACGCGCTACCTGCTGACCGACAAGGTATTCGACGTGTGGCGTGAGGGGGTGGCCTACGACACGACCTTCACGATCCGCCTGGACCCCGGTGAACCGCTGGACCTGCCGAACCCTGACCAATTCGAGGCGAACGCGGTCGATCTGTTGTTCACCGGCGAAACGCTGCCCATCGTCCAGCTTGGCGGCGAAATTCTCCACCCACCCAACGAAACCGCCCTCCTGGATGATCTGCGCTGGGGCCGCTGGCAGGCCGCTGAAGCCAGCGCAGCAGCCCTCACGATCGAGGCATCCGGGCCGGTCACCATCCGTG